>NZ_CALJXO010000357.1:0-28746 GCF_937988555.1 uncultured Boseongicola sp.
CAAATGGAACAGCGTGTTCAAGCGGTTCCGCAGGTGGGTCAAAGCGGATGCTTTCTACCATATGTTTAAAGCACTTACCTCAGACGCCGACCTGGAATACGCCATGATCGACGGTACCATCGTCAAGGTTCACCGCTCGGGGCAAGGCGCAAAAGGGGGACTCTTTGCCAGGCCATTGGGCGTTCTCGAGGAGGGATAACGACGAAGATACTGGCCCTAACGGACGGGCTCGGAAATCTCGTTGAATTCTGTCTGATGCCAGGGCAAGCCCACGACTTACGCGAGACCGACACACTGATCCGCGACCTGACAGCCGGACATCTTCTGGCGGATAGGGCCTTCGATGCGGATTGGTTGCGAAATGACCTTCTGGCCCGCGACATCACCCCGGTCATACCGCCAAAATCCAACCGCAGGTTCCCAGCAGACTTCGACAAGGAGACCTGCAAATGGCGGCATTTGATTGAAAACTACTTTGGTAAGTTGAATGAAAACAGATGGATAGCTATGCGGTCGTGCAAAACAGACCATAGCTTCACGGCTTGCATCTCTATTGCCGCAACAATCCTTCACATTCGGTGAACGTCAACAGTCCCTAGATTAACACTACTAAATCCTTGGCATTCCCTTTGGCCGCATCAGACGCTTTTGGGCCGCAATCCGAAATGGGGCGTTCGGCGCGCCATATCCCCGGTAGTTTCCGCGCCGCTCGACGATCTCGAAGAACATTCCGCCGCCATATGGTCGGGAGTAGAGCTGGAGGAAGGCGCCATCGGCATCTTCGTCATACAAGATGCTGCCAGCCTTTAGGCTATCAAGAAGTCCCGGCGCCAAATCGAACCTTGCGTCTAAATCCGCATAGTAGTTGTCGGACATCGGCAGGGGTTTAAAGCCAAGCTCGACCAGTGCGGAAGACGTTTTAAAGATGTCGTCCGTCGCGAATGCGATGTGCTGGACAGAGGCCCCAAAGCTGTCGGCAAGAAAATGTCCGGCCATGGTGCGATGCGTCTCTGCGCCATTCAGCGTTATCCGAAACGAGCCATCAAGTGTCTCTAGCGCTTGACTGCGGACAAGCCCGTCAGGGTCAACAACATCGAACATCGGCGATTTCTGCATCTGGAACAGGGTTGTGTAGAACAGCGACCAACTGAGCATTTCATCGTAGCTCATGGTTTGGGCAAGATGGTCTATCCGATAGAGACCGGCACTGGTGGCTTTGCCTTGTATTTTGTTAAATTCTACTGACCATACATCATTGAGGCCGCTGGCTTCATCAATGAAATGCACAACGCTCCCGGATAGGCCACGGATTGCAGGGATGTTCAATTCACCTGGGCCTGTTGCTTGTTCGAAGGGGGTGGCCCCAAGGTGTTTTGCCCTGGAAACGGCCTGCGTTGCGTCGTTGACAGAAATACCGATGTCGCAAACGCTCATGCCATGCGTGACATAGGAACTGCTGGCGAACCCGGTGGTTTCGCGGTTCACGACGATTCGGATGTCGCCTTGCGTCCAAAGCGAAAGCCTCTTGGAAATGTGGTTGCCGGAGTGCTGAAAGCCCAGCGTTCTTAACAGGTCTTCTAGCGTTTCTGCCTCTTCGGCGCGCGCTGCAAATTCTACGAAAGCTACCCCTTCAACATCTAACCGTGCAGGCATCTGAGGCAGGCCTGACACGGTAGACGGTTCTTCTCGCCGAACATCATCCATCAGCGCAATAAGCGCGCGATATCCATCCTTTGCAATGCTCCGGGGGTGTCCGCCGCGAAACTGGTCATTGAAAATCTCTAGCGAAATCGGCCCGGAATACCCGGTGGCCATGACCGCTTTCATGAAATCAGTAACGGCCAGATCGCCTTCACCGGGCATGTTGCGGAAATGGCGAGACCAGTAAAGCAGATCCATGTCGATGAGCGGTGCATCAGCCAATTGCACGAAGAAAATCTTGTCGCCGGGGATGCGCCGGATCGTTTCTGGGTCGATCTTACGGGCAAGCGTATGAAAGCTGTCTAGGATCAGTCCGACATTCGCGTGATCAGCGCGCCGTACGACCTCCCAAGCATCGCGGTGATCGTTGACATGCTTACCCCAAGCCAGTGCTTCAAATCCAACCCGAAGGCCACGCTTTGCGGCGCGGTCCCCAAGGTCGTGGAAATCCGCTGCGGCCCGGTCGATGCCGCCAAGCGCGTCTGGATGGCAGGATGAGCAGATCAGAACCAGGTCGGTCCCAAGATCTTGCATCAGATCGAACTTACGTTCTGCCCGATCAAAGGCCTTGGCGCGCAACGGTTCTGGCAGCCCTTCAAAGTCTCGGAATGGCTGAAACAGCGTAATATCAAGGCCCATGGAGCGGATCAAATCGCCCACCTCACGCGGGTTGCCGTCATGGGCAATGAAATCCTGTTCAAAGATCTCGATGCCATCAAACCCAGCAGCAGCGATGGCCTCGAGCTTTTCCGGGAGGTTCCCTGAAATAGAAACCGTGGCGATAGATGTCTTCATAGCACGTCCCCTGGAATGGTGTTTCGTTTGACGTACACTGCCTGCCCATATTCATTCTGGCTTAGAAAAGAGGGCTAGCCAGTGATGATGTTGACCGCCTTGACCTCTGTGTAACTGAGCAGTTCATCGAGACCTTCTTCGCGTCCCGTGCCGCTGTTCTTAAAGCCGCCGTGGGGGACGTTGCGGAAGTGGGTGCCTGTGCCGTTGACCCAAATATAGCCTGCCTCAATCTCGCGGATGAACCGCATTGTCAGATCAAGGTCGCGGGTCCAGATCGAGGCGGTGAGACCATAGTCCACGTCGTTTGCCATGCTGATCACTTCGTCAATCTCGCGCCATTTGAGGACAGATAGGACGGGTCCGAACACCTCTTCTTTCGCGATACGCATGTCCATGGTGACATCGGTAAATACGGTGGGTTCTACCCAGAAACCTTTGTCAAATTCGGGGCCCTCGGGACGCTTGCCGCCTGCCATTAGGGTCGCGCCGTCCTGTTTGGCGATCTCAATATATTCCATTGTCTTGTCGTATTGCATCTTACTGTTCATAGGCCCCATGGAGGAGGCTGCATCAAGCGGATCGCCCGCCTTCATCTTGCCAATCCGGTCGAGGACCATCGGCAAAACTGTATCGTAGACGTCTTCATGCAACATCAGCCGGGAGGTGGATCCGCAAGATTGACCTTGCCATGCGAAATTCATGCCGCGCACGGCTGCGGCACCGGCTTTTGCTAGATCGGCGTCCGGGCAGATGATCATCGGGTTCTTACCGCCAAGCTCCAGCGACACGTGCTTGACCGCAACCTCAGCAGCGGCGCGTTGGATCGCCATGCCGGTTCCTGCGTGGCCAATGAACGCTATGCGCTTGATCTTGGGGTGCCGAACGATGGCGTCGCCTGCTGCCGGACCACCTGTAACGACGTTGACGACGCCAGCCGGAAGGATCTCATTGACGATCTCGCCCAGCACACAGGCCGATAGGGGGCTTGTCTCGCAGGGCTTTATGATGATCGTATTGCCGGGGATAATTGCGCTCGCGAGCCGGGAAGCAGCAAAGCCAAAGGGGTGGTTGAACGGAATAATCCGGCCAACGACTCCGTAGGGCGTGCGCAGCGTGAAATGCAGGCCAGCAGACGTAGAGGGAATGGTTTCGCCTTTCAGTTCCAGGCCTAGACCCGCGGCAAGGCGAATGCGTTCGACTGCCTTTTCGACGTCGGCCACCATTTTGCCAATTGTGTTGCCGGTATCAATGGCCTCGAGCCGTGCGAGTTCCTGCGTACGGGCTATAATCGCATCGCCCAATTTATTGAGGTAGTCGGCGCGCGTCTGCATATCGAGAGCAGCCCAAGCGGGCTGTGCAGCATGGGCTGCGGTATAGGCGGCTTCGACGTCCTCGGTGGTGCCTTCTGGGACACGTCCGATCAATGCCTCGGTGGCTGGATTGATGGTATCGCGCCACTTTCCACTGATACTTTCGACGAATTTTCCACCGATCAGCATGCGTCCTATGATGAGGTCGTCGGTCTTAGTCATATTGCCGTCTCCTATGCGTTGCCGGTGATGCTGGCTTCCATCATTTCCCGTAATTCCGGCGTCACGTCTGGGGTCAGGCCGAACCAGAGTTTCCATGCGGGCGGGCCTTGATGTAAAAGCATGCCCAAACCACCGACCGCTGTGTTGCCGCGTGCGCGGGCCGCTTGGACGAATGATGTTTCGAGAGGTGTGTAAATGATGTCTGCAACAACCGCGTCAGGACCCAATGCATCGAGCTTGAGTTCCAGAGGCGGCTGCCCGACCATGCCCAAACTGGTAGTGTTTACGACCGTCGCAGCCCCGTCCAGTGCCGCGTGGCGTTCATTCCATGACAGAACCATAATCGGCCCGCCGATGTCGTCGGCAAGTCTCTGGGCGCGGTCGTTGCTGCGATTAACCAGACGGATCTCTTGCGCACCTTCCGACAGGAGCGCGTGACAGACAGCGCGCGATCCGCCGCCTGCTCCAATCACGGTGGCGGGTCCTGCATTGGCGCGCCAATCGGGCGCCGATTGCTTGAGGTTCCCCAAAAACCCCAACCAATCGTTGTTCGTCCCCAAAAGAGAGCCGTCCTCGAGCACGACCACGCAACTGATTGCGCCAATTTTGCGGGCGACCTCGTCCACTTCGTCAACGATCTCCATTGCTTGCAGCTTGTGCGGGATGGTCAGATTGCAGCCCGAAAAGTTAAGCGCGGGCAGGGCGCGAAGCGCGGCAGGCAGCCGTTCAGGTGGCAGCGGCAGATAAACATATTTGCCTGGCAACCCTGTTTGATCGAACCAATAATTATGCATCAAAGGCGACTGAGAGTGCATTACGGGTGATCCCATTACACCAATTAAATGATAGCTCTCATCGGTCATGCGTCCTCCAGCTTGGCGGCGAAGTGATCCCATGTGCGGCTGAACAGGCTGGGCGTATAAAGCTTTGTACGGGCTACTTCGATTTCGGCTGCACTGAAAGCGTAGGGCGTGCCAATCTGCAGCGCCATATACTGGCGCCGCGCATTTTCTTCTAGGTAGGTGATCAACACGAAGGCTTCGGCGATGTCTGCGCCCACAGTAACGGCGCCATGCGACTTCATCAACGCTGCGGGGCGATCGTTCATTACCGCGCCCAATTTCGCGGACATCTCTGGCGAATTGATCGAATCCGGTGTGTCGAGCACGGGGACGGGATGCACGAGCGTGCCTTGCGCGAACACGGGCGAATAGTCGTGGCCAGTCATCGTTAGATATGTCGACCATTGCGGGTGCGCATGAACAATCGCGCCCACGTCTGGCCGCGCTTTATAGATGCCCGCGTGCAGGTGGAATTCAAGCGGTGGCTTGCCTTTGCCCTCGATCAAATTGCCGTCCAGATCGATGAGGCAAATATCGTCAGCGGTCAGTCGACTGCGTTGTGAGCTGCCGACATTGATCAGCATGCCAGCGTCGCAACGGATCGAGGCGTGACCATTGTAGTCAATGATCCCTTGATGTTCGAGCATTCTGAGGCAGAGTGCGAGTTCGTCTTTATCGGCCATTTTCACCAACCTGCTTGATCATGAATTTCGGCGCGCCACAGGTCCCATGCCCGGATGCCGGCTGTTTGGTTCGGCACATCGGCCAAGCGACCTTCTTCCTTTGACAGGGCCGCCAACTCTTCGCCGTCTTCGGCCAAGGCGAGTGCCCAATGCTGAACCCGTGCACTGACTTCGGTATAGACCGCACGGAAAACGGCGACTTCGAGTGACGGGCCGCATGCGACCGAGCCGTGGGCGCGCATTAGGGCTACGGGTTTGTCGGACAGACAGTCCGCCAGCGCCACGCCCTTGTCATTGTCGGATACCAGCATGTCGGTTGCACCATGATCGCGGGCGATGTCGAAGACCGGCACGCCTTGTGCGAGAAAGGCGGCGTTGTGAAAGCACGCTTGCATCGGGGCTTTGGTCAGGCCGAAAGGGATGACTGAGGGCGAATGGCTGTGCACGACTGCGCAAACATCTGGACGGGCCTTGTAGATCTGGCCGTGAATGAAGCGTTCGAGAAAACCCTTCGGCGCGTCTTGATCACAGGCAACACTTTCGAGATCGTATTCGACGATGTCTTCAGGCCCGACAAGCGCAGGTGCCAATGCGCGCGACATCAAATAGCGGTCGGGCGCATCGGGGTGACGCATTGAGACATGGCCGAACCCATCCACCACACCGCGGGCTGCCAGAATACGGGCTGCGGCTGCGACATCGGCAATGCGGTCTGGGGCGACGGGTCCACCTGTATCGGGCATCAGATGACCACCTTTGTTATAACGCTGGCGGGGAAGATTTCTTCAGGCTCAAACTGTCGATGGGCGATGCCTTGCTGGAAGGTATAAAGGCCCATCATCTCCCAGGTTTTGCGGTTCGGCTCGACCCCGAAAGGGAAGGGGTCTTTGCCGAAGACGCCTTGCATTTTTCGGCCATAGCTGGACAGCCACGCGAGCGGATAGCGCGACACGGCAGGGTCCAGCAGGCGTTCAATACTGAGGCGTTTGGATTCTTCAAACGCATTGAACATGTTGCGAGCGACCCACGGGTGTGCGTCGTGCACGGATTTCTTCATCGCAATGATATGCATGATCGGCCAGACGCCGGTGTCTGCATACTGCTGTTCTTCAAGTTCTAGAAAGTTCGGGAACAGCCTTTCGATATCGGGGTGCTCCTCCAGAAAGCAGGTCGGCGGGCGGGCGATGATGGCGCAGTCCAAATCGCCGGAAGCCAGCATCTCGGACAGGGATCTATCTTTGATGCGTGTAATTTCGATGCCGTCGGGCAGGTTCAACTCAACCTTTTCTTCGCGCCCCGGCGCGTTTGCCCCGGCCTGCAACCATTTGATCTTTGTCATGTCCATGCCGACATCGTTCTGCATCCACCCGCGCATCCACACAGCAGCGGAATGGGCCCATTCGGGGCTACCGACAGTCTTGCCGTAAAGATCCTCAATCCGCTTGATGCCCGATTTTTTGTTCACGTAAAACGATGAGAACCGGAATAGCCGTGAGCAGATCACCGGCAGACCAATAAGATCGCTGTTCTTGCGTGTGACTTGGGTCGAGAATTTGGCAAAAGACATCTCGGACATGTCAAATTCGCGGTTGGCCGTCATCCGCGCGAAACATTCGTGGTGGCCCAAAAGGAACCAGTTCAGGTCGATGCCCTCCGGGGCGACCACACCAGTGCGAATATCGCGGAAATGGTCGTAGTCGGTGGTAGCGATGGTCAGCGGAAGCTCGGTCATTTTGGCCCTCTTTGGTTCATCGAACATGTTGCCTGGCCTTGTTCCCAGAAAGGCAAAAGTGCGCGGTGAATTTGCATTGATCCTAGGGGAGGGAATGCATCCTCGCCAACGCGTAGTGGACCGGCGTTCCACATAAGAGAACTCGGGCTGCGCCTTGGTTGTGTAGTCCTACGCGAGTCCGTTTGTTTTGCAGTACGCGTTTGGGAGGAAATTGGATGGATGTAGGTTTCGTTGGGGTAGGGGCAATGGGGGCTGCGATGGCGGGTCACGCCGCACAGGCGGGACATCGTGTAGAGGCCTTTGATACGGATGCGTCGGTGCTGGCGGCCGCAGCGGTCGAGGGTGTAACCGCTGCTGATACGCTCGGCGATATCGCGGAAGGGTGCGAGGTTGTCGTCGTAGTTGTCAGTACCGATGATCAATCGCGCGGCGTTGTCGGGGCGTTGCTGGAGGCCAAGCCAAGGGATGGTCAGGTCATTGTGGTCGCCGCTACCAATCATCCCGCGACGATGATTGCGCTGAACGATGATTGCATCGCGAAGGGTGTTGGATTTGTTGATGCGCCTGTCTGCTTCGGTCTGAAAGGTGCGATTGATGGCGATCTGGTTTCGTTGTGCGGTGGTGCGGCCGCAGACGTCGCTAAAATCACGCCGGTGTTGATGGCTTACAGCCGCAGCGTTGAGTATATGGGGCCGGTTGGCACAGGTCAGTTGGGCAAGTCTTGCAACAATATGATGCACTGGGCCGCATGTGTGGCGAATTTTGAGACCCTGTCGCTGGCAAAGGCCTGCGGTATCGATGCGCAAGCGATGCGCGAGACGCTGTTGAAGTGCCCTGCGCATAATACAACACTGGACCGGTGGGACAGCACACGATTTACTTGGCACGAAAAAGACATGGACGTGGTGCTGGATCTAAGCCAGCAAGCCGGACTGACACTGCCATTGTTCGGCGCCGTTGATCAGTTGGTTAAGCGCCTGGGGCCGGATCAGGTGAAGGCGCTGCTATATGGTGAGGAAGCCGAATATCTTGGCCAGAAGATCAAGGGGCGTTCGATCTCGGAGGTTGTATCCGCGCGCTGAGGAGTGTTCCCCTATTCGGAACGCCGTGCCATTGACGGGAACCGCCTCGCCACGATACCGTTTTTATGAAATCAAGGAGGGCACGCCATGTCGGAACCAATCGACGAGGCTGGCGAAGGTCACAACAGCGGAAAAGTGGTCTGGGAACGCTGGACCAAAAAGCGGACGTTTGTGCGCGCGCTGGAAGGTACCTATGGCCAGCTGAAAGAAGAGCTTTATTCCCAACCGCGTGTTTACAAGACATCCGATCATAGTTGGCACGGCGGACCCCAGCACTATGGCAAGAAGGTCATTAACCCGCAGGCGAACCGAATTGCGCAATCTATCGAGGCGCATGTTGAGGTGTTTTCGCCCAAAGGCTACGGTCAGACCCACGGCCATATGAATTCGGCGGTGTTCTTTGTGCTGAAGGGCAAGGGACACGATATCCATGATGGTCGCCGCATTGACTGGGAAACCGGGGATGCGTTAATCGTGGAAAATGCATGTGTTCACCAACACCTAAACGACACGGATGAGGAAGGTTTAATCTTGGTTCTCAAGGCTAAACCGCTGTTCCTGTTCATGCATATGGTCTTTCAGAAAATGGTTGAATATCCGCCGGAGACTCCAGTGCCGGGTCACGAAGATTATCTGCCACCGAGCAATGTATAAGGTGAGACTGACATGAGTATTGATCCTTCGACCTTTGCCGACGCCATCGAGCGGCAGCGCGCCAAGCAAGGTGCACCGGAAGTGTCCTTTTATAAGGATGCGCTAGAGCAATCTCAGGCGTTCCGGTCGGAATATAAGAACCGATCGAACGTTGTGAAATTCGATGAGATGCCGATGGAGCGGTCTGCTGACGGGCTTATCAAGCATGTCATCAACGAGCGTATGGATACCAAAGAATGTTGTATCGACATCTACATGCAGATGATTGCGGCAGGCAAAGCCACCGGCACCTCGCGCCATCTATCTGAAGAGATTGCCTTTGTGATCGAGGGCACTGGGCAGGATCTACATTATGATGTGCATTTCGAATGTAAGGTGGAATTTGAGTGGAGGTGGGACACAACACCAAAGGT
Organism: uncultured Boseongicola sp.; assembly: GCF_937988555.1. Lineage (NCBI taxonomy): Bacteria > Pseudomonadati > Pseudomonadota > Alphaproteobacteria > Rhodobacterales > Paracoccaceae > Boseongicola > uncultured Boseongicola sp. Next base: position 9,435 of record NZ_CALJXO010000357.1, read on the forward strand.
TTATGATTGGGGTCCGGGCGACTTCATCTATGTGCCGCCCTACGTGGCGCACAAGCGTGTGAACACCTCTGATATCGAGGCGCGCGTTCTGGTTTGCAACAGTCGGATCATGAAAGCCATCGGGCTGGACTGGTTCGACCAGCTAGAGCCTGCAGAAGGCTTTGAAGAATTTTGGGTGCCTCCTGCTGACGAGTAATTGTCAGTGTGTCAGCAACGGCTGCCCGAAGGTTGAAATCATTCCAGCGAGCATCGCAAGCACCCCAGCCATGAACGGGACCGCCATTGCGGAGAGAAGGCGCATACGCAGGAAAGATGTCCCCAATAGCGGCACCTCGTAGATAAAGATGCGGTGCGCGGCAAAGATGCTCCACGACGTCACAAAGGCCACAAGGGCCGGGACTGAGGCGCCAGATTTGGCAAAGACGGCCGCGATAGCGAAGGCGATGACGGGTCCAGCCGGCACGATCAGCCCGGCGGCAACGGCCACGGGCAAGGCGAGTAGCCCCGCATCCTCGCCTAGAAGGCCCGCGATTGCCTCTTTCGGTATGAGTTTGGCGATAAAGCCTGCGGCGATCAGCGCAACCAGCATCCGTGGAACCAGCATTGCAAATTGCTCCACGAACCGCTTAACAACGGGGCCCGTGTCTTGGCGCTGCTGTACCGCGAGGGCAGCTAAAAGGACCAATAATACGCTGAGGACGAGCAGACCGGGGCTCATGTTTCGTCTCCTTTGATGCGCAAGGTCAGGGGAAGGCGACGTGCTATGAGCCCGGCGATGATCGGCAGGGGGAGGCAAACTGCAAAGCGCAGCATTGCGAATTCTGCCCCCATGAACGGCACATCCCAGATGAGAATCCGTTGGAGACCCAGCAGAGCCCACGCGGTGATATAGGCCACAAGGGCTCCACGATCCGCTCCTGACACAGCAACGGCGGCCAAAAGCGAATAGGCTGAAGAGGGCCCCCCCGGCGTGACAGCTCCAGCGAGCGTTGCGATTATCAGGCCGCGCATGCCAGATTTTTTACCAACAAGCGCTGACATCCGGTCGCGCGGCATCATCACCCAGATCAGTGCGGCGATCGATAGGGCAACGACGACGCGGGGCATGAGATCAGCAACCAAGCTTAGGTCTTCGCTGAGAGCGGCCCAGACCACGTCTGGGCCTTTGATCAACCAACATAGAATACCGAACCCGACAGCGGCTGCACCAAAGCCCCAAAAGCTCTTGCCTAGCGCACTCGACGAGACCTCTTTGCGCCACGATGGGTCTTTGAGAAAATCGAATGAGGCCAAGCTGAGTTTCCCGCTTTAGTGGTGATGGTCGTGCGAATGGCCGTGGTGGTGATCATGGGCGCGGCGGATTGCGTCGACGCGCTCCTGTGGCTCTGCGTGACCGGCGGAGATTGCCTCGATCAAAGCGCGAAACAGGTCGGCTTCCGGCGGCAATTGCCCAGCCAGAAAGCCTGCCAAACGGGCCAAGGCAATCGCCTGGGCGGCCAGTGCATCAACGGTCTCATCGTCTTCGGCGCGTTCAATATCCTGCAGAGACCGGGCTAGGCCTGCGCGGAAGATGCGGTCCATATAGGTGCCGCGCGCTGTCGCTTCGGCGAGGTTCACGGGGTTTTCACCGCCGCCAGTTGGTTCCGGCAGGTCCATGCCGGCGGTCAGGCCATGAAGCCGGGCGCGCATGTCTTGGCCTACAATCACTTGCTCGTCGATCTCTCCGCACATGGTGTATCCTTTCTAAAGACCCATGACTCCGAGGCCATGAAGACTGTCGACGACAACGCCGCCGCCGACAAAAAATGCAATTCCGCCAATAGATAGCTCCAGCGAGGTGCGCATCCAAGCCGCGCCTTGATGAATGCGCCCCAGCGGATAGCTTGCCGCAGCGGTTAAAAGTGTCATGCCGATCAGCGATCCAATTCCGAAGACCGCAAAGGCGAGCATTGCTTCGCCCATCGATCCCGCCGTCGCCACGATTAGAACCAGCAATCCGGCAGAGCCAGCAGCGCCGTGCAAAAGTCCTACGCCCAACGTTGGTAGCATCGCGCGGGCGGTGTGCCGGTGGGTGTGTATCGCCGCGTCATGCTGGGTTGGGTCGCCTGCGTGGGAATGGGCGTGAAAGTGGCGCGCGCCGTCATGGTCATGAGCGTGGATATGGATGCGCTCGCGACGCAGTTTCCACAGCACCCGCAGGCCAAGACCTGCAATCATGATGCCCACAGCCAATTCCAATGCAGACTCGACAACGCCCGAGATTGTCAGGCCCAGCATCAGCACGACCGAACAGATCATGAAAAGCGCCACAGTGTGGCCAAGTCCCCAAGCGGCTCCGCGCAAAATGATGCCGCGACGGTCGTCGTTCTTTCCCATCATCGTGGCGACGGCGGCGACGTGGTCGGCGTCAAGAGCATGGGCTAGGCCGACAGCAAAGCCCAACGCTAGGAACGACAGGGTTCCGCCCGCCGCCAGCGTTGCGCCATCCGCAGCATAAGCTGGGGTGGCAAGAAGGGTGGCAATCGCAAGAGCATGGGGCAATGATTTCATGCGCGCAGCGCCGTCAGCATGGCCGGGATATAGTCGTCATCCTGTGCCACGACTAAGACGCGCGTAAATCTACGCATAGAATTCACAACACGGTCCATGCTTTCCGATGATGGACCGCGCTTCAAGGCCAGCCCGGCGCACATGATTTTACGGTCAAAACATTCGCGCGCGATTACCTCAGCTGCCGCCTCGCTAGAGCCATTGGTGGCAAGCAAAACTACAACGTCGGCTCCGGCGAGTTCCGCGTCAAGGTTTGCGGGGGTGCCATCGGGGTGACAAATTGGGACGTTATAGGAGTTTGTGTCGGCTGTGATTTTTCCATTGCCCAAAACCGTCAGGAAATGCGCATTGTCCCAAAGGTCGTCGGTAATTGCATACATCGCCTCAGCCGCCGCTTGGTCCAGCGCGAAGATGCGCGTCGTCCGGGTGGCGGAGTTTGGGTATTGCACCCTGTACAGTGCCTCTTCCGCTGTGGCCGCACGGGCGCAGCTGCTCAGCATGGTCGGGTGATCCACCGGCCCCCGGTCCGCGCGCGTCGCGTTGTCAGCCTCAAAGATGTCGTCGTGGTCGTGCGGCATTACCTAGACCGAGGTCTGTTTGACGCCGGGGCGCGCGGTTAGATCGTCTTTCATCGCATCCCCGAAAGGTTCTTCCGGTGGCAAGACCCGCGCGGCTGAGCGCACAAGCTGATGTTCAGGCGTCCGACCGGGAGGCTGCACGCCCTTATCGCGCAGTGCGACAACGGCTTTGCGCAAACGGTGCCGTGCCATGATGATACCGTTGTCGGTTGAGACAAGGTTCTCTTTTGTCCGATCCACAATGGGCCCCATGCTTTCTTGCAAGCTGGCGTCCTGCATCGCTATGCCCCAGATGCCCGAATAGCTATCTCCGCGCTTTTGCGCTTCGCGGTCCATCAGGTAGTCGTTGTCCTTGTTCTGCAGCGGCCGGAAGGTGCCGGGCACATATTGGTTGTGCACTCCGTAGCCGTCCTCCATCGCCTGCCGCTCTGTTGGTGAAAGCGCGCGGGTCGGGTGGTAGTCGAAGGACCAGGCCCAACAATTGTGATCGTCGATGGGGATCCAGAAGTGGCCATGCATAGGATGGTCGCCGCGTGGCGGCACCATAGTGAACGACGGCATGATCCACGGCGTCACGCGCCAGTAGTAATGTCCTTCTTCCGCATTGCGTCGAGCGCCGATATGCAAGCCGCCATCAGATTCGACAACTTCAAACACGGGCTTCTTGTCGTTCTCGTTGTATGTGTTGCCCTTGGCGCCTCGAAACAGCGGATCGGTCTTCAACCCTCCGGAGTGAAGGAAAGAAACGTGGCTTGAATCGATGCCGCCTTCCATTGCCTGCAGCCAATTACATTCCTGCCAGCGTTTCGAAGAGTAGGTCTGCTCGGGCGGGACCGTGGCGAATTCCCAAATCGGTGCAGGTGGACGGTCTTCTTTCTCGCCCATATGGGTCCAGAGCACGTCACCAACCTTGATCAGCGGATAGCCCTTTAGCTTGATCTTTGCGCAAAAGCCGGATTCTTCGGGCTCGGAAGGCACCTCGATGCATTGGCCGGTATAGTCGTATTTCCAGCCATGGTACGGGCAGCGCAAACCGTCTTCTTCGTTGCGGCCGAACCAAAGAGATACGCCGCGGTGGGCGCAGAATTCGTCCATCAAGCCATATCGGCCCTTACTGTCACGAAACGCGATTAGCCGTTCGCCCAGGAGTTTTACGCGGGTCGGGGGGCAGTCATCTTCCGGCAGTTCTGAGGCCAGAAGTGCGGGGATCCAATACTGCCGGAACATATCGCCCATAGGCTTTCCGGCATCGGTTTCGGTCAGAAGCTCGTTGATTTCCTTGCGAAGCATTTGCGTTCCTTTTCCTCAAGCTGCGGCCCAACTGCGGGACTGCTCCAGGCGGTGCCGCACAGAATTTGTGATCTCAAGGCCTAGGTAGGCGCTTTCATCAAAGCGCCTTGCCCGGCTTTGGCGGCAACTCCGCCTTTTCCGCCTCGTAGGCGGGGTCCATATTAGATTCGAGCCCGTTCTGGGCAAGCGCGTCACGAAACATCGTACGGACTTCGCCGCTTTCATCGGCGTAGTCGATCTGATCGCCTCCGATCCTTTGGCTGATCCACGCCTTTGGCACGCCCTGTTCGTTGCGGATGGCCACACCCTCGTATTTGAACGCAAGATAGCGAGCGGGCGTTGTGCCGGTATTGAAGTGTTGGTGATACCACATGTTCGGCGGCACGATCATTGATCCGGGCTTCCAATCATAACGTTTGGGTTCGGCCCCTTCGGGCCACATCAGCGAATATCCGGTGCCCGACAACAAAATAACATGCGCGCCCGGGCCATGTCGGTGGCACTTTTTGTAGGTGCCTACAGGGAACTGACTGATGTGGCTGTTCATCGAACACTTCGCCAGTTGAAAGCGGATGTGCCCGCCGCCAGCGCCGCGTTCTTTCGCGTGGATCAACGGCAAGTTCACCGCATCAGCGACATAGTTCGTCTCTAGCAACAGCCCCTGCATTTCTTTGCTTTCAGAGAAATATTCAGGCTCGCCTGAGAAACGACCTTTGAAATCATGCGCCGTGCCGAAGATGAAATCGGGTTCTTCGAAGACATTCATTAGGGGCGGCATGTTGGTCACGCCGATATAGCGGGCTGGTTCTGAGCCGGAGCCGTTGAAATGCTGGTGATGAGCGTTCAGGGGGATTCCGAATATCGACCCCGGTCCCCACTCAAAGCTCACTTTCGCGCCGCTGTCATCCCAGACCACGGTCGATCCGCGCCCTGAAAGGATCAGAACGGTTTCTTCAAACAGTTGGCGATGTGGGTTGAGCTTCCCGCCAGTTGGAATCTCCATAACATAGCAATCGTTGGTGGTCCGGCTGGCGTCATGGTTCATGAACACTGCTGAACCACCGCGTCGTGCCCAAGGCTTAAGCTTTACCTCATGCAAGGACGGTACGTAGTTGCCGTTGATCAGGTCCAAACCCTCGTGCGCAATGAAACGCGAGTAGGGAGTTTCTTTTTCCGACTTGAACTTCTCCGCGAGCTGGTCTGAAACAATAGCCTGACCTTTCATGACGTGAATCCTCTCAGTCACCAGTCATTCGCCGGGACAAATTTCAGTTGTTCTCAGACTATGTCCGGCATACTGTTGCGTCAATGGACCGACGGTCCACATAGAGGAACGTCGCTTTGCCGAAAGAAAAGAAGCCCACCCGTCACACGGTCGATGACCACATGTTCGGCGACTTTTACGCGCATGATCACGACGGTGACGCCGACCACGATCATGACGACATAGATCCCGGTCCTTTAGAAGACAATCCGATCTGGTTGCGCGACAACGTGGCTTTAACTTCCGTCGGGATCGATATTGGATCATCAGGCACACAGGTCATTTTCTCGACCATACATCTGCAACGGAAAGCGGACAGCCATGCCTCGCGCTATGTGATTGTGGATCGGCAGACGGCCTATGCCTCGGAGGTGAAGTTTACGCCTTTCCTAAGCGAAAATGAAATCGACGCTGCAGCGTTAGGTCAAATCATCGACGCCGCCTACGCCGATGCAGCTATCCTGCCGCGCGACATTGATACCGGCGTGGTCATTTTAACCGGAGAGGCGCTGCGCCGTGACAATGCCGAAGCGATTGCCGGAGTTGTGGCCGCTAGGGGTGGCGATTTTTTGACTGCGACTGCCGGCAACCACATGGAGGCGATGCTGGCAGCCTTTGGATCTGGTGCTGCCAAAGAGAGTTTTGACCGGCAGGCGCGTATTCTAAATGTCGATATCGGTGGCGGTACTACGAAGCTTGCACTTGTTGACCGAGGCGCAATCGTTTGGACGGCAGCCCTTCATATTGGTGGCCGCTTGATTGCGTCCGAGGCCAATAGGGTAACCCGAATTGAGGCGACCGGCGCATATTTTTCCCGTGAGGCCGGGGTTTCGCTTAACTTGGGTGATCCGATCAGCGCGGATCAAATGCGTACCGTCGCGACCCACATGGCGGATCTTTTGACAAAGGCAATCACCAGTCGTGACCTTCCCAAAGACGTGAGCGCCTTATTCTTAACAGAAATCCCGACGGACTTTGCTGATCTGACGGGTGTCGTCTTTTCGGGCGGTGTTGGGGCCTATGTGTCTGGTCAAGAAGACCGGGATTTTGGCGATCTTGGGTTTCATCTTGGGGCCTTGTTGCGCACACGGGCGTTAGCCGGAGATTTTGGGGCGCCCATGCTCGCATCGGGTTCTGCAATTCGGGCAACAGCACTTGGCGCGTCGGAATACTCTGTTCAACTCTCAGGGCAAACCAGCACTATCACAGCGCCGGGACGATGCTTGCCGCGCCGCAGCTTGCAAGTCCTAAAGCCGGCGATTGATCTGGCTGATAGCCCGGAAAGTACAGAGATTGCAGATGCGATCCAAGCGCATTTTGAAGCTTTTGACCTGGACCCAGTTCAACACGAAGTCGTTCTGGCGTTCGAATTCCAGACGGTGCCGGAATACGCCCGCATTCGCGCATTGGCCGATGGTATCCAAGCTGCTCTGTCCGGCCGTATTGCCGCCGGGCAGGGGCTTTATGTGATGATCGATGGGGACATAGCGCAAACGCTCGGGGGTATCCTGCGAGAGGATCTTGGTGTTGAGAACGATCTGCTGATATTGGACGGCATAAGCTTACGTGATTTCGATTATATTGATCTGGGCAAAATACGCCTGCCGTCCTTCACGGTGCCTGTCACCGTCAAATCCCTGCTGTTTTCCGACGATCCGCGTGGCGCGCGCCGGCAGGATCGGATACAGTTTTCCCCACCCACCGGCTCAGATCACCATCATCATAGCCTCCCGAAAAGCGATTATAATGACATCTGAGCAACCAGTTGACAGTTGGTCGTCCGACCGCAAGAGTGGAACGCAGTTCTTCCTTATGGAACAGGGCGCTTTGCAATGACTGATGACGTACCGCGGCCATTACGGAAAGAAATCAACCGCAATCCACGACGTAATGCATCGCGGCTGTCTTCTGTAACAACGGCGATTCATCTTTTGAAGACATTCACTGAAGAAGATGAAACACTTGGCATCAGCGAGCTTGCAAAGCGGTTGAACGTTGCAAAAAGTACTGTTCACCGCCTTGCCGGCGCGCTGTTGGATGAAGGTCTTTTGCAGCAAGACCCAGAGAGTGGTCGCTACGGCCTTGGTGTGGGGCTTTTCTCGCTTGGGGCTTTAGTGCGCTCGCGGTTGGATGTTACAAATGAGTCGAAGACTATCCTGAATGTCTTGCGCGAAAAAACGCAGGAAAATGTGCGTCTTGCAGTTTTGGACCGTCAAAGCGTTGTGTTCTTACATGATTTAGAAAGCCCGCAGGCGTTGCGCATTCGATCCGCCACAGGGCAGTTGAAACCTGCTTTTTGCACCGCAGAGGGGCTTTGCCTGCTTGCCGGATTGCGCGCGCCGGATCTGGAGACATTCCTGCAGTATCCAAGGGACGTGCGTGCGCCCAATACCATCACCGACAAAGACGAATTTCTGCAATCGCTGCGCCAAGTGAAGCGGCGCGGATATGCCTTTGAAGACGAATACTGCGATGAGGGTACGCGCTGTGTCGCGGCCCCGATCTACAATGCAGAAGGGCGACTTGTTGCAGCTGTCGGTGTTGCGGGCCCGCGTATTCGGATCAAAAAAGCTCAGGTGCCCAAGCTTGCCCCGGTGGTGACTGGAGCCGCGAACGAAATTTCGCAGCGCATGGGTTATGTCTTGCGCCAGCCCATCTACGTTTGATCGGAAACCACATATGCCCACAATCACTCAAACCCCTGATGGGCATGTATTCGACTGCGAAGAAGGCGATACAATCCTGCGCGCAGCTTTGCGTGCAGGGATTGGCATGCCGTATTCCTGCAATACCGGGTCATGCGGCAATTGCCGGTTCCAACTGTTGGACGGTGAGGTCACGCACTTGCGTGACGATGCGCCGGCATGGTCAGAACGCGAGCTAAAGCGTGGTCGTTGGTTGGGGTGTCAGGCCGTTCCGAACGGGGACTGCAGTGTTAAGTTCCGCGCCATGGATCAATATGTGCCTTACAATCGGCCTGAATCCTTTGAAGCAGAGCTGACTGGGATCGAAAAGATCACTCACGATATTTCTCAATTCATGTTCCAAGCCGATGCTGTGCCGTTCTTTCGCCCGGGACAATACGCTTTGCTTCATGTTCCGGGCGTTACTGGCGCGCGGGCTTATTCGATGTCCAACCTTGGTGCAGGCGGCACGTGGCAGTTCATGATCAAACAGATGCCAAGCGGTGCGGCGACGGGGCAGCTGTTTGAGTCAGAACTGGGTGCGAAGATCACCATTGATGGACCTTACGGGACTGCATTTCTGCGCGAAGATAGCCCGCGTGATATCGTGCTGTTGGCTGGCGGCTCGGGTCTCTCGCCAATTGTATCAATCGCAAAAGGCGGAGCCAAGGCAGGGATGCTGGGCACGCGCAAATTGCATGTGTTCTATGGTGGTCGGGACGTGAGTGATCTTTGCGACGCGACAGTCCTTGGCGCAGAGGCGGCGGGAGCGGCGCGGTTCGTGGCCGCGCTATCCGAACCAGATGCCACTTGGACCGGCCCGAAGGGCTATCTGCATGACGTGGTTTTTGAGGATATGGGGGCTGCATTGAAAGACTGCGAAATCTATTTCGCAGGGCCAGCTATCATGTCCGCAGCCGTCCAAAAGATGACCCATGAAGCTGGCGTCCCGCAGGACCAGCTTCACTTTGACGAATTTTACTAAGCCCAGGGGCGAACTATGACTAGATTATCAATGACTCTTGGCTGTTGGGACTATGACCGTGTCCAACCGTTGATGGATGGCCGGGTGCGGCCTGACGGCATTGATTTGCGCTTCCTCAATATGATCGTCGAAGAGACGTTCTTTCGGATGGCGAAATTCCGGGAATTTGACGTCTCGGAAATGTCGATGTCATCCTTTGTGGTTTCGCACTTCAAGCAAGACCGGCCGTTTGTGGCGATCCCGGTGTTCCCGTCGCGATTCTTTCGGCATTCCTGCATCTATGTGAATGCGGATGCAGGGGTCAACGAGCCCAAGGATCTGATCGGTAAACGGTTCGGTTGTCCTGAATACCAAATGACAGCGCCAGTGTGGATCAGAGGCATTCTGTCCGAGCATTACGGTGTTCCAGTAGACGGGCCAACCTATGTGACGGGGGGCGAAGAAACGCCAAACCGTGAGGAAAAAATCAGCATTGAGTTGCCCGATAACTTCCGGTTAGAGCGGATCGGGCCGGAAGATACCTTGGCGCAGATGCTTGCAGATGGCCGGATCGACGCTTTCCATACGGCGCGCAAGCCATCTACCTATGACGGGGTGCGCGTGAAGCGCTTGTTCCCGAATTATGTCGAGGTCGAAAAGGCCTATTGGCGTGACACGGGTATCTTTCCAATCATGCATGTGATTGCGATCCGCCGCGAAGTTTATGAGCAGAATCGCTGGGTTGCGATGAACCTGTTCAAGGCGTTTCGTGAAGCACAGAACCTTTGCTACGCCGGGCTTAAGGAAACGGCGGCGCTTAAGGGAATGTTGCCGTGGTTCAACGCCCATGTGGAAGAGGCGTTCGATCTGATGGGCGAAGATTTTTGGCCTTACGGCGTGGAAAAAAACCGCGCCACGTTGGATGTTTTCCTGCGGTATCACCATGAACAGGGCCTCTCACCGCGCAAGTTGGAAGTTGATGAGATGTTTGCTCCCGAAACTTATGAGGAATTCGTCATATGACGAAAGTCACAATCCCCGATCTTCATCGGAAGAAACAAAAGGGTGAGAAGATTTTTGGCGTTGTCGCCTGGGACACCCATATGGCGGCGATTGCGGACCGTGTTGGCGCTGATATCGTGTCGGTCGGCGATACCGTGGGCAAAAACCTATGGGGCCACGACACGATGTTTGAGATCACCATGGACGAAATGATAATAGTGACCAAAGCGGTGCGGCGCGGTGTTAAACGCGCGCTGGTGTCGGCGGATTTCCCATACGGGCCCTTGCAAGAAGGTGTGGATAGCGCCCTTCGGGCGGCAATCCGTCTGGTCAAGGAGGCGGGGATTGACCTGCTGAAGCTTGATGGCGCGGCCGACTACCCGGAGGCAGTTGAGGCGCTGACCCGTGCGGGTATTCCGGTCTGGGCGCAGTTTGGCTTGACGCCGCAAACCGCCCTCGCGACAGGGATTCCATATGAAAATCAAGCGGATGCTACAGAGGCTGCGCCCGGCATGGAGGCGCGTTTGATTGCTGAGGCCAAGGCGATGGAGGCTGCAGGCGCGGTTCTTTTGGATTTCACCAACTCCGGCCCAGTGATCGGCCCAAAGGTGGTCGAGGCCGTTTCAATCCCGGTGATCGGCGGCTTCGGTGGTGGTCCCTGGTTGGATGGCCGTGTCCGGCTGGCGCAGGCGGCGGTTGGCTATAACGTGGCCGCGCTCGATAAAGAACCGTCGGGCTATGCCAATATTGCGCGCACTATTCACGACGCATTGTCTGAATGTGCTGAGGATGTCCGGTCTGGGCGTCAGATCAAAGGACAGCCGGGGAGGTAGTGCCATGCCAACCGCTCACATCGACGGAATTGATACGCATTATGAGGTGCTCGGGAAGGGCCCGCCGCTGTTGATGTATGCGCCCGGCGGCTTTGATGCGCAGATTAGTAAGTGGTCTGACCTTGGGGTCTATAAGCGCATTCGCCTGCTCAACCATTTACCGCTGAAGTTTACTTGCATCCTGTTCGACCGCCGTGAGAATGGTCTGTCTGGCGGCCGTGTCGAGCGGATTACTTGGGATCATTATGTGCGGCAGGGTGCGGGGCTCTTGGATCATCTGGGCTTTGAAAAAGCGCATCTGATGGGCGGCTGCATGGGGTGCGCGCCGGTCGCGGCCTTTGCCGCGGCGCAACCAAACCGCGTCTTGTCGATGGTGCAGTATTGGCCTGTCGGTGGTGCGAGTTACCGGATCGGGTCGCATCAACGGTTTGCCCGGCACTTGGCATTCGCGGAGGAAAACGGTTTGCAGGCGGTGGTCGATCTAGTGAAGTCACACGACAAGAACTTTAGCGGTGATCCGCGTGGCGGGCCTTGGGGTCAACCGATCCGGAATTCGGATGATTTTGCTATGAGCTATGTTGGGCTGGACCTGCCGCATTATTTGTTGACCGTCCATGGCATGATGAAGGGGCTGTTTGACCGCGACACCGCACCAGGGGCGGAGCCCGAAGACTTGATGCGGTTGGATATCCCGACTTTGATCGTTCCGGGTGCAGACGGATTTCACGCGACCTCTGCGGCTCGGTACTTGCACGAGTGCCTCAAAGGGTCCGACTACTGGGACGTGGCGCCAGAACAGCAAACCGAAGCCACAGCCCCTGCGCGCGTGCTGGAATTCTTAAGCAGCGTGACCTAACCCACAAGCTCGTGCGACCCAGGCGCAAATAGATCTTCAAGCGGGATGACCGCATCGATGATGCCTTGCGCCACGACATGGTCCACAAGTTTGTTCAGCGTGTCGGCATTTGGTGCGAGGCCGTATGGCAGCGGATCGTCCATGACCTCTAACGCGGCAAGATAGGTATTGTCGGCTGCGGTAGGTGCAGTGATGCGTCCGGCTTTTAAGTCTGTCAGGTAGGCACGCTTCGAGGCACTAAAAGCCTCGAACACTTGCACGGCAATATCGGGGACCTCTTTCAAGAGGTCATCGCGCACCACAACCAGATGGTTGATCGGGTAGAACGCGCGCGATTTGAGGGCGGCTAGCCCTGCCGCAAACGGGTCCGTGATAAGTGAGCGCGTCGCGTTACTTTCAACCAAGCCGACCGCTGCGTCGATGTCAGCGCGTGCAAGCTGGTCGTCCAAGCTGCCTTCCCCGCCCAGATCCTCAACATGGGCAGGTATGCGCCAGTTCAAAACGTGTTCGTCGTCGGAACGCGCCCAAGTGATTTTGGATAGATCGACGCCGTATTCCTCCGCTAGAATGGCCCGCGCCCAGACACCAGTTGTGACCGTATAGCCGCGGCTCACACCGACGCGGCGGCCTTCGAGATCTTTAGGCTGTGTTATGGTCGCTTTGAGGGACTTGACGATCGACTTATGGTGAAAGTCACGCACCAAGAACACCGGGATCGCCGTGATTGGGACACCGTAGGCGCGCGCAGTGATATAGGTGGTCAGAGCCATTTCGCTAACGTCATAGGCCTGCTCGCGGACCATGTTGCGGAAGGCGCGGGGCAGGGGATTGACCTCTTCGAAGTCCAGAGCGAAGTCTGGCAATGTGATCTCTCCGGCCTTGAGGGCGCGGTTATTGCCTTGGGCGCGGGTGACCGTTCTCAATGTTCGTTTGCTCATAATTTTCCTAACAGCACTCCGCCAATACATCGTCCAGGAGTGCGCTGCGCAGCCATGTAGGGGGCAAGTCCTTGGAATGGACATCGGCGGCCGGTTTGAAAACGCGCACTTTATTGCGCGTCTCTGCGTCGATCCAAAACAGGATCGTAGTCATTTTCTCCGGACCGCCCAGTATCCGCGTTTGTTCCTGGGTAACCAGGACGATCTGGTCGTCCGGCACGTTGTAGCGTGACCTGACGGTTGCCTCTATCCGTTCAAGGTCGACAATTGTCGCGGATGAGATGTTTCGATGTCCGAACATTGCCTTGCCTGGTCAATTCAGTAGCGTTCCTTCATGTGGAACTACGTTCTTGTAAGCAGTTTGGCGGTTTGTTAGCCAAGGGTCAACGTCAAAAAAACCGGAGGGTCTCAGGGTGCCTGAAAAAGTTCTCGCCGCTGTGCGGACTGGTCCAGAGCGGACTGAATTTCGCGAATTTGACATGCCCAATATCCCCGATGATGCGGCACTACTGAAGGTCGAGGTTGCAGGTATTTGCGGCACCGACGTGAAGTTCTATTCCAAGCCGCCGATTTCTGAGCCTGTAATCATGGGGCATGAAAATATCGGAATCATTGCCAAGGCGGGCAAGACATTCACTAAGCGGCGGGGTCTCAAAGAAGGCGACCGTGTTTTTGCCGAACACTATGTCGGCTGTATGACCTGCGAGCATTGCCATAGGGGCGATTATCGGCTGTGCATGGCCACCGACTGGCGAAAAAATCCAGAAGGTATCCGGTTCGGATATACGCCGATGACCCGCGCGCCGCATCTTTGGGGTGGCTTCGCGCAATACATGTATCTGCCGTGGAACTCCGTTCTGCACAAGGTGCCTGATGGGCTCTCACCAGAATTGGCGGGACTTGTCACGCCAATGGCGAACGGCATTCAGTGGGCCTTATTCGACTGCAAGGTTGGCTATCAGACCAAACTGCTGGTGCAGGGACCAGGGCAGCAAGGCTTAAGCCAAGTCGTGACAGGCAAGCAGGCTGGCGCTGAGCTGATTATTGTCACAGGCACAAACAAAGATGCCAAACGTCTTGATGTCGCCAAGAAATTGGGCGCGGATTATACGATCAACGTGGAACAAGAAGACCCGGTCGAGCGTATTCGCGAAATTACTGGCGGCGAAGGTGTGGACGTTGCCTTAGATTGTACGGCTGGTGCAGGGACGGCGCCACTTTTGCTAGGCCTCGAGGCTTTGAAGCGCAAAGGTGGGACGCTGCTGGTGCAACAGGAAACAGCAGAGTTTCCGAACTTTCCGCTCGCTAAGTTGTGCAATAAATACGTCACCGTCAAATGTGCTCGCGGACACAACTACCAATCGTGCGAACAGGCGCTTCAGCAGCTAAACTCGGATCGGTTTTCACTGGAGCTGATGACAACGCACCGCTTTGGGCTTGAGCAGACCCATGACGCGATCAAAGCGGTAGGAGCGTCGGGCGAAGCCATCCATGTATCTTTGATGCCATGGATGTAGCTGTCGACAATCGCGTGCCAGTGACGGTTGTCACGGGCTATTTGGGGGCGGGAAAGACCACGCTGTTGAACCATATCCTGAAAGGCGATCATGGGCGCAAGTTTGCGGTTATCGTCAATGAATTTGGCGACATTGGGATTGATGGCGATCTGATCGAGACCGGGGAAGAGGAGTTGATCGAACTCTCTTCTGGCTGTCTGTGCTGTGTCGTTCGGGGTGACCTTATTCGGACGTTGCGCGACTTGCTCAAGCGGGACGTGGCGCTGGATGGGATTTTGATCGAGACAACCGGCGTTGCAAACCCAAGCCCGGTGATCCAGACCTTTAGCGCCGATCAGCTTATTGCTGGCCTCTCACGGCTCGATGCGGTTGTAACCGTCGTTGACGCTGCCCATATCACGGCACGTCTTGAGGACAGCGCGGACGCCGCCGATCAGGTCGCTTTGGCCAGTGTAATAGTGCTCAACAAGGTGTCGGATGCCACAGAACCAGACGCGATCGAAGCAGTGCTGCGTGGTCTGAACCCACATGCAGATATTCATCGTATTGATCGCGGCCAGATCGATCCCGCCTATATCTTGGGAACACAGAGCTTTTCTTTAGACCGGATCGCGCAGGACTTGGGCGATACCGGAGGGCATCATGATCATGTCGCGGCCAATGGGATTGAATGCATCACACTCGAAACGCAAGATCCGTTTGATGATGACGCGCTTGAAGCCTGGCTCGAACGTTTGTTGATGCTGCGCGGTGAAGATATCTTGCGCCTCAAAGGTGTTCTGGATGTCAAAGGTCAAGACCGTCGCGTCATCGTCCAATCTGTCCATATGATGTACGAGGGTGATCTTGGCGCTGCGTGGTTGAAGGACGCCCGATCCTCGCGCTTGGTTGTGATTGGGCGCAACCTTGACCGCAAAGAATTGAATGACGGGTTTGCGCGCTGCAGCACCCGTGAAAATGCTTGAAAATGGAGCCGCCATGCCAGTCGTCGTAACTGATATCAAACGTGCTGACCCGCAAGCCGCGAAGGCTTTAGCGCAATACGGCGTAGCCACTGTGCACGAGGCGCAGGGGCGGACGGGACTGATGCATCATAGATTACGCCCGATCTATAAGGGGGCTGTGGTCAGCGGAACGGCGGTGACGTGCACTCTTGCCCCTGGCGATAACTGGATGATCCACGTAGCGGTGGAGCAATGCCAACCGGGCGATGTTCTTGTTGCAGCGACGATTTCAGAGTCGCATTCTGGATACTTCGGGGATCTTTTGGGTACCTGCCTGAAAGCGCGCGGCGTCACCGGCCTGATCTTGGATGCAGGGTGTCGGGATATCCGCGATCTTGAGGCTTTGGGCTTTCCGGTCTGGTCACGCTCAATCTCGGCCCACGGCACAGTAAAAGAAGTGCTGGGTGATGTGAATGTTCCCGTGTCCTGCGGTGATGAAATTGTCCGGCCTGGAGACGTGATCGTGGCGGACGACGACGGAGTTGTAGTTGTGCCGCGTCTGCAGGCAGGCGCGGTTGTTGCAGCATCGCAAGCACGGGTCGAAAAAGAGGAATTGGCGCGCGCAAAATATCAAGCCGGAGAGCTGGGGCTGGACCTAAACAACATGCGTGGACGCCTTAAGGATAAGGGGCTGACTTACCTAAGCCAAGCGGAATGGGAGACCGGCCAATGATCATTGATTGCCACGGGCACTACACAACTGAGCCAAAGCCGTTCATGGACTTCCGCAAGGCACAAGTTGCCGCCTTCGATGCCAGCGCCCAGATGCCAGCCTTCCCTGACATCTCTGATGATGACATCCGAGAAAGCGTTGAGGCCAACCAGCTTCAAGCACTGAAAGATCGCGGGGCGGATATGACGATCTTTAGTCCTCGTGCCTCTGGCATGGGGCACCATATCGGCGATGAGGCTGTCTCGAAAATCTGGACGCGGCACAGCAACGATTTGATCCATCGGGTGACGCAGCTATTCCCGGACAACTTCATTGGCGTCTGTCAGTTGCCTCAGAATCCCGTCGTGCCTATCGCCAATGCCATTGAGGAATTGGATCGCTGTGTCACGGAATTAGGATTTGTGGGCTGTAACCTGAACCCCGATCCAAGTGGTGGAATGTGGACCGGAGTGCCGTTGACCGACCGCGCGTGGTATCCGTTTTTTGAGAAAATGGTCGAACTTGATGTACCTGCGATGATCCACGTTTCTGGGTCGTGCAATCCGAATTTCCACATGACCGGGGCGCATTACATCAACGCGGACACCACTGCGTTTATGCAGTTTCTGCAAGGTGATCTGTTTGCAGATTTCCCTGATCTGCGCCTGATCATTCCTCATGGTGGCGGGGCTGTGCCCTATCACTGGGGGCGGTACCGGGGTTTGGCCGACATGATGGGCAAGCCGCCATTGACAGAGCATGTGATGCGTAATGTCTACTTCGACACCTGCGTCTACCATCAGCCCGGCATCGATTGTCTGTTTAAGGTGATCGACATCGAGAATATCCTGTTTGCATCAGAGATGTTCGGGGCTGTGAAGGGTGTTGATCCCGAAACTGGCCATAACTTCGATGATACCAAACGCTATGTCGATGCCTTAGATTTGTCTGATGCGGATCGTGCGAAAGTGTATGAGGGCAATGCTAGACGGGTTTATCCACGCCTTGATGCAGCCTTGAAGCTGCGCGGAAAGTAGCAATGCGCTTGCAGCATACCCGCTATGATATTGGCTAATTTTAGTTGAAAATAAATGATTTAACCTTATTCTGCATTGCAGCAAAGGAGAAATCTCAATGAATTATATTACAGCTTCACGTAAGAGCTTTGATCTTCCTTCACTGGCTGGTGTGCTCGGCTTGGACCATCTCCGTGCAAGCGTTCGCGGCATGGTGTCGGGATACAAAGCCTATCAGGTTTATACTAGGTTGGATGGTATGTCTGACAACCAGCTAAAGGCCAGCGGTCTGGAGCGCGCTGAGTTGCCCAGCGTTGCGATGAAGACGATCACCGAAGCTGGTAAGGCCTGATCAGGCGTCTGCCAGTTAGAATAGCGGGCGTGCAAGCCAAGTCTGGTATTGCTCAAGTCCTAGCCAATTCAGCAAGGTTGGGGTATCGCCAGCAAGCGCTATGGCGCCAACAACGGACAAGAGTATTGAGCCCACGACCCATCGGTCAAAGACTTCATGCTCTCGGTTCAGAATTGCATTGAAAATCAGCCGGAATACGACTGAGAGCCGCTGGATCGGGACCACCACTGTGACAGGGGCCACGGCCAGCGCGATGTAACGAAAGAACTGCGACAGCGCGACAAACAGCGCGGATAGCAGGAACCAACCGCGCGTGCCGCGGTCAAGGTCTGCAATATTGCCAGTCTCGCCAGCGGCGATCACCCATAAAATCACGACAACGGTAGCTGCGACATAAGACACCAGCAGGCCGCCGACGCTGTCGGCTATTCCGCCATCCGCAATTCCGAGGGCTACAAAAAGCGGGCTGGCCCCATAGCCAAAGGCACAGACAGCACCCCAAATCAGGCCGGGCCCATAGTGAGGTGTGAACCCCTTAGATACACCGGCCGCCGCCGCTGATTTTTTTCGGCGCGCAACGATCATTGGGCCCACAACAACCAAAGCGATACCGACGAGGTTCATCAGATTGACGGTCTCGCCCAGAAAGACGACGGCGAGTGCAAGAGCCAGTACGATCGAGAGCTGTTGAATAGGCGTCGACAAGGTAGACCCCAAAAGTTGGGTCGCCTTGTAGTTGCCGTATCGGCCCACTACAAAATGCACGAGACCAGCAAGGATCATCCAGAACCATGGCGCGACGCCCCAGTCCGCTATCGCCTCGAATCCACCCATGACAGCGGCAAGGATCACAAACATCGGCACCCCGAAAGGAACCGTGATCGCCATGGCTTGCAAGACAGAACCCTTGATAACCCCACGGCGCAGCGTGGCGTTGTTCAATCCAAAAAACGCAGCAGAGGCGAGAGAGAGGAGGGCGCCGAACATCAGGGAGCCCTCCTAAGGCGGGTCAGGGTTTCCCGCGCAGGAACTCACGGATCAGGTCCGGGGTCAGTGTGACGTCAGGATCATATTCCGGGGCATCTTCGATCTGCTCAAGATCGTTCAAACCGCATTGTTTGAAAATCCGGTTGATGCAGGAAATAAGCCGCAGCGGTTTGTCTAGCTCCGCGTTAAAGTGCTGGTGGATAGTGTTTGGCGGCACATAGATCACGTCGCCCGCCTCATAATCCCAGCGTGAAACCTTATCCTGTGGTTTCCAGAAATAGGTGTCGGTGATCTCGACATCGCAATCTTGATGCAGGTCGTAGCCCTTGCCTTCAACAACATAGAGGCACTCTTCCGCCAGATGCCGGTGCTTGCCAGATTTCGATCCCGGTGGGACGATCTGCATGTAGGCATCAACCGTTTCCATTCGGGTGTTCATACTCTCATTGATCAGGTGTTTGAGCAGCCCCTGACGCGACATGTCCCACGGCATTTCATGCGGGTGTACGACCTTCTTACGTTCCGCGTCCCGCGCGGGGCGGGCGGCGGCGTCATCGAGAAGATCTTGGTACAAAGGTTGGTTTTCGATTCCATCAAGCCAGCTGGTGGTTTCATCCCATGCCATCAGTAACCCTCCTTAGGATGGTTGTGATCTTCTTCTTCCTCACGCACTTCGAAATTCTCACCGCCAGGGGCGGGGAAGGTGTCGCGCGGCTCGACCGTTTTCTGGAACAACATATTCATAAAGACGAACATCGGCTTAGTCTTTAGTACAAGTGCGCGCGCCGGTTTGGTGTCAGAGGCGTTGAAGTGCTGGTGGACGCA
>NZ_CALJXO010000358.1:0-4571 GCF_937988555.1 uncultured Boseongicola sp.
CAAAGCAAGCCGTTTGCCCTGATAATTCGCCGTAAACGAGCCGATGATCGCTGTGATTGTCGTGCCAATGTTGGCCCCAATCGCCAAAGCAAGCGCGTTTTCGTAGCTGACCTGGCCAGCGGCCAGAGCGGTGATAATCAACACCATAGTCGCGTGGCTTGATTGCATGACCACAGTGGCCGAAGCGCCAACCAAGGTATAGACCGCAAGTCCCAGAAATCCGGTCATCGCAAATCGAGTGAGATCAAACTGATCTTTGAAGGCCTCGAAGCCTTCCTTCATGTGATGAATTCCCAAGAACAGGAAGCCAAGACCAGCCAGCACGTAACCCATTCCGCGCAGGTATTTCGACTTCTGGAAAACCAAAACAATGCTGATCGCCAACATCGGCAGCGCGTAGGCAGAAATATTGACTTTCAAGCCAAACCCGGCAACCAGCCAGGCCCCGGTCGTAGTGCCGATATTGGCGCCAAAGATGATACCGACCCCGGCTACAAGCGAGATGAGCCCGGCGGATAGAAACGAGATCGCAATCACCGAAACGAGCGAGCTGGATTGCATGATTGTCGTCGTAAGGATACCAAATCCCACCGACTTGGCGACTGAGCCCGTAGCTTTCTCCAATACCCGTTCCAGGAAGCCGCCGCTGAACAGCTTAAATCCATCCTCCAACATAAGCATGCCAAAAAGGAAGATAGCCACGCCAGCAGCGATCTCCTGAAAGTCGCTGCTGGCCCAGAAACCGAAGGACAAGATCAAAAGGATTGCCGGTAAAAGAAGCCTTTTCATTATCGCTCTGCTCTCCTCATGGAAGCATCATTCCACGTAAAACAAAGTAGAACATCGCCGCCATTATCGCCGAAACCGGAACGGTAATGATCCAGGCAGATATGATCTTAAAAAGAGATGATCGTTTTACTAATTGCCGCTTCAGCGCCTTACGCAACTCCTTGCGTTGAGCCGCATTGATGACCGCCTCGGGACCCATTTTCTGAAGTTCCTTCAGAATGCGTTGTTTTTCCTCGGGCGGAGCATTCTGGAAGTTCATCAGAACCTCTTCGGCTTTGGCGAAATCTGGTTCACCTTCATGCTGATGCAGGACGTCTTCCACGACCTTACCGACGCGAAGCTCAAGGAATTCGCGCAAGAAACCCACTCCAAATACCGCGCCAAGAGCTACATGGGTCGAGCTCACCGGAAGCTTCAGATGGCTGGCAACAATCACGGTGATTGCCGCAGCAAGCGCGATGCAGAACGCGCGTGACCTATCCAGTTCGGTGATTTCAGACCCCACCGTTCGGATCAGCTTTGGTCCAAAAAGCGCCAAACCGACCGAAATACCCAGCGCGCCAATGACCATGACCCACAAAGGGATCGCCACTTTGGGGCTTCCGCCTTCCCCCACAGTAAGGGCATCCACGATGCCGGCAAGCGGCCCCACGGCATTGGCCACATCGTTCGCGCCATGAGCAAAGCTTAGCAACGCCGCAGAGATGATGAGCGGGATGGTGAACAGCCGGTTCACGCCTTCCCGATTGTTTTCCAGATTGGGCGCCTCGCGATTTATCAGCGGGCGGACAATGATGATAGACACCAGTCCAACAACGAGGCCGATTAATACCGCATTAGCGAAATCGATCTTGATGATCTGTTTAATGCCTTTAAGCGCGATATAGGTCGTAAACGCCCAAACCATGATGCCGATCATGAAAGGGACAACTTTCCGTGCACAATCGACCGGCTCAGCCTTGAAAAACACAGTGCGTTTTAGGAAATACAGAAACGCAGCGGCAATAATTCCACCGGTAACAGGAGAAATCACCCAACTGGCTGCAATCTTGGTCATCGCTTCCCAATTCACTACATCCCATCCTGCAGCAGCTATGCCCGCGCCCATAACTCCACCAACGATCGAGTGCGTAGTTGAGACCGGCGCGCCTAGCCATGTGGCGGCGTTCAACCAGATCGCCGCACCGGTCAGTGCGCCCATCATGACCCAGACAAAGACTTGCGGGTCGGCAATGTCGGCGGGATCAATGATGCCCTTCTTGACCGTACTGACCACATCACCGCCGGCGATGATCGCTCCTGCCGCCTCGAAGATGGCGGCAATAAAAATTGCCCCGGTCAACGTCAGCGCAAAAGAACCAACCGCTGGCCCGACATTGTTAGCAACGTCGTTGGCACCAATATTGATGGCCATGTATGCGCCAACCACTGCGGCTGCGACCAATAGATGTGACTGTTCAATATGTGCGAATTTTGATCCGGCATAAATCATCACGGCCACGATAAATAGCACCGCAGTTCCTAATCGTCCGACTTCAGATCGACTTAGATCTGCAGCGCTTTCGATCTTTAGGTATTCTTTGACTTTCATTTATCCCGTCCCCCTCAGCATCGAAAAGTCGTGTAATTCCCTCCGACAAATGCAAAAGCCGCAAAGGGAATTCACGCAATTCCGAACCAAGTATACCCCGTTGGTGAGGGCTCGCCCTGAGATGGATCAAAAACACGGCTATACCGGCACCTTCCCTTGAGGGCGTAAGTCCGGCGGTTTTTCCGGCTTTGCTGTGCGTTGTGTTCGGTGCCCTCAGACGAATACAAACCAGCTTCCACATGGACAGTGCAGCGGCCCTTTATGCCACGCCGACACTGTGCCACTTGGCGAGAATGGCTGTGAAGTCGTCTTTGAAGATGCCCCTTACAAGTTGAAGCTTCTTTCTTGACTGAAATGGTGGTGAACTGACCCTTTAATCGCGACAAATTTCTGTAAACTTGGCATCTTCTGGAAGCGCTTCATTCCGCACTCGGGGTCGAGAAGGATTGTTCGCTAGATTCTTGACACGCGTTCGGAGCATACAGAACAAGTTGATAATTTTCAGTTGGTACCGCTCTTGTGGGCGCAATAGACGAGAAAGCGAAAAGTATGCCAAAGAACAAACACTCGAAATTCAACGCCTTTAACGTTCAGTCCACGTTTTTCGTACCGCTCTGGCGGCGCATTTTTGTAGTTGCTGGGTGTGCTCTTTGGGCCATCTTTGAGTACATGAACGGAGGACCATTCTGGGCCTTCCTTTTTGGCGCTGTGGCGGTCTACTGCGCGCATCAGTTTTTTGTGGCTTTCGATCCAGTCGACAAAGAAAAATAGTGAGACGTGGGGTACGAAACCCTTTGGATCGATACGGTAGTCGACCGTTCTTGGCGCTTGTGCCAAATCCTAACTTCTCATATTTTGAAAGCACTCTTTTAGGAGAAATCCCCCGAAAGTTTACTCAGTCCATTTTTGTCCGGAATATTAACAATATGAACATGTGTCCGCATTTGTCCAAATATGGAGATGCACATCCCTGAGTCAATTATCAACCCGATGGCAGACCGTTTGCGCGCTCTTATTGCGCTAGGCGATCTAATCACAATGCCTTGCTGCTTTGATGCGCTTTCCGCAAGACTGATTGAACAGTCTGGTTTTGATCTAACTTTTTTATCAGGGTTCGGGGCTTCCGCCTCGCGGCTAGGTGCGCCTGATACTGGACTCATGAGCTACGGCGAAGTCCTGGATCAAGCGCGTAACGCGATGCATCCGCTTACAATCCCTATGATCGTAGATGGTGACACTGGTCACGGCAATCCGATGAACGTAATGCGCACTGTATCCGGGTTCGCTCGCGCGGGATGCGCTGCTGTCATGATCGAAGATCAAGTTGCCCCAAAGCGATGTGGCCATACCCAAGGAAAGAGCGTCGTTAGTCGTTCTGAGGCCGTCGAACGCATTCACGCCGCCGTTGAAGCGCGAGCTAGCCATGATATCTTGATCCTTGCCCGAACAGACGCGCGCCGCGAGCACGGGCTTGACGAAGCCCTTGCTCGCGCCGAGGCGTTTGCCGAAATCGGCGCCGATATTCTATTCGTTGAAGAACCTTATTCGGCGGAAGAAATGGCCGTTATCTGCAGTTCCATCGACGGCGTTCACATGGCAAATATGCTGGAAGGAGGACAGACGCCAATTCTGCCGCCGGCTCAGCTTGTTGAGTTGGGATATTCAATTGCCGCGTATCCTTTGACGCTGCTATCCGCCGCGATGAAGGCGATGAATGCTGCCCTAGCGGACCTCGCAGCTGGTCGGTCGGCGCAAGAGCACCTCCTGGATTTTGCTGATCTACGCGAGCAAATCGGATTTGATGCCTATCACAACAAGGCGAATGCGCTGAGTAGTCGGCATCTCAAAGATAAGTGACGGCGAACACTTTTCGCCTGTTTCATTTCAATCCGAGGGTTCAAACTGTTTGGCGTTTGCGCGCGACCAGCGCGCTAGATATCCGCCGGAATCATCTTTGCCCTCCTTCAACAATGACCCTATCTCAGAGACCTCTGCATAATTCGGGATTCCACTGACGCTGGGTTTTTGCGATCCATTTCCGACCGATTTTGGATATTGGTATGGACCTGTTTTTACAAGACAGCGCTCGCCGGATTGGTGATGATGATGTGATCACGAAGCGTTTCTGCGGATGCCCTGCGTTCTAAAAAAAGGCGCCAACAAACTATAGATCGTTGGCGCCATCGGGTTT
>NZ_CALJXO010000359.1:0-19023 GCF_937988555.1 uncultured Boseongicola sp.
GACCCCATAAACATCGCATTTGCCGGGCGATCTGTGACACGCCACCAGTCTGCGACGGTCATGCCCAAAGTCAGATCGGAATGAGTTTCAATCGCGACGTTGATGTGGCGGCCCTGAAAGAGATCGGAGTTGATCAGATAGGCGATAGTGCAGGGGTCGTGCAGGGGCGCTCCTTGGGAGCCATACTTCTCGATATCGAAGCGTTCGAAAAAATCTGTCCAGCTGGCGACCATGCGCCCGACATCCGTATCAAGCGCCTTGATGTCGGCGATCCACTTGGCGCTGGTCAGGGCCTTGTGCGTCACATCAAGGGGCATGACCGTGATAGTTGCGCCAGATTTAAACACGATATCAGCGGCTTCTGGGTCGACGTAGATGTTAAATTCAGCGGCGGGAGTGATATTTCCAACCTCGAAATACGCCCCACCCATTAGCACAATCTCTTGCACACGTTCGATAATATCAGGCGCGCGTTTGAACGCGACTCCGATGTTCGTTAGCGGGCCGATGGGCACAAGTGTGACTGTGCTGGGCGGTTCTGTGCGCAGAGTTTCGATAATGTAGTCGACGCCGTGCTGGGCTTGCAGCGGCATTGTCGGTTCAGGCAGTTGAGGGCCATCTAGCCCTGTCTTGCCGTGCACATGCTCTGCAGTGACCAGTTTGCGCGCCATTGGGGCATCGCAACCCGCAAAGACCGGGATATCGGGGCGTCCGGCCAGCTCGCAGATGATGCGAGTGTTCTTTTCGGTAAGCGGCAAAGGCACGTTGCCTGCGACCGCCACAACGCCAAGGACGTCGATTTCAACCGGTGATGCAAGGGCGAGCAAGATCGCCACGGCGTCGTCTTGTCCGGGATCGGTGTCGATGATGATTTTACGGGGCGCTGACATGTCGTTCTCCGGATGCGGAGTTGGACCTTGGCGGCGCCCCGTCTGCTTGTCCAGCATCAGAGCGAGGCAAGATGGACTTTCTCGTGACGTTAACCACCCGAACCCGCGCCACCGTCAAAGTCGACGCGCTCGACCATTTGCAGGGCTTGCGCGCGATGGCTGGCGATAGCGGTAAGGTTTGTGTCGTCGGGGGTGAAGTCACCCCAGCTTGCAACAAGTTCAGATGCCTTTGCCGCCGGGGAGGCCGGGTACTCGTAGACAACAGAGGCGTAGATGGCTTGTGCGTCCGGTGAACTGAGAAATTCCATGAAGCTGACAGCGTTGTCGCGGTTTGGAGCGCTTGCGGTCATAGCAACGCCGGAGACATTGACGTGGCTTGTGCCGTTGTCCGCGAAAGTCGGGAATTCGATGCGGACTGAGTTGGCCCACTCGGCCTGTTCCGCATCTTCAAGCATGGCGCCCATGTAATAGGTGTTGCCCAGCGAGATGTCGCATTCACCAGCCCAGATCGACTTGACCGGTGCGCGGTCGTTGCCTTCGGGGTCTTTGGCAAGGTTGGCCTTAACGCCCTTCAGCCAGCCCTCGGCGGCTTCCAGTCCGTTGTGTTCAATTGCAGCGCTCAGCAGGCCCAATGTGTAGACGTGTGTGCCTGAGCGGGTGCAGATACGGCCTGCCCATTTAGGGTCGGCGAGGTCTTCATAAGTGGTGATCTCGCCTTCACCGACGCGGTCTTTTGAGGCGTAGATGATGCGCGCGCGGGAAGTGAGGCCGAACCAGTGGCCCTCGGGATCACGCAAGGCAGCCGGGATAGCGCCGTCGAGGATTTCGCTGTCCACGGTCTGTGTCACGCCAGCTTCTTTGGCATCTGTCAGACGGCTAATATCGACAGTAAGGATAATATAGGCGGGCGAGCGGCGGCCCTCGGCCTTCAGACGCTCAACCAAACCTTTGTCAACGTATGCGACATTGGTCGTGATGCCGGTTTCGGCTGTGAATGCATCCAACAGCGGTTGGATCAGCTCGGGTTGGCGGTAGGAATAGATGTTCACCTCATCGCCGTAGGCAGGAAGGGCCAAAGCGGTGGCGGCGAGTACAAAAACGGGTAAACGCATTTTGAGGTCTCCAAACGGTCAAACTTGATAGATAGAATAAACCTGACTATTTTAGTCAGGTCAATATGTCCGAGTGTTTCCATCGGACATATTCCGCTGGTTGATTCAGCTAATCTCACTACGCTCGCGCGCTTTGGCGGCATCCCAAAGAGCGTCCATTTCCTCAAGGTTGCTGTCTTCGAGGAGACGGCCTTCCTTGTCTAGCGCGCTCTCTATCTGTTTGAAGCGGCGCGTGAATTTGGCGTTTGCATCCCGAAGGGCATGTTCGGGGTCGACGTCCAGATGCCGGGCGAGGTTAGCCATGACGAACAGAAGGTCGCCAAACTCCTCGTGTGTATGTTCGGGATCGGCGTTGTCGTTCGCCTCGACCAGTTCGCGCGTTTCCTCAGTGATTTTTTCAAGCACATGACCGGCATCGGGCCAGTCAAAGCCCACGCGTGCCGCGCGCTTTTGCAACTTCACCGCTCGCAAAAGCGCCGGCATTCCAAGGGCGACATCATCGAGTACACCTTGCGCGCCTTTGGTTGCACGCTCGCGTGCTTTGGCGATTTCCCAGTCACGCTTCTGGTCTTCCGCTGTTTTATCGCGTGTCTCAGAGCCGAAGACATGGGGGTGACGGTCGACCATCTTGGCGGTGACACGGCGCGCGATGCTGTTGACGTCAAAATGCCCGGCCTCGGCCCCCATCTGGCCGTGGTAGACGACCTGCAATAGAAGATCGCCCAATTCGCCTTCCAACTCGGGCCAGTCTTTGCGGTCGATGGCGTCGGAAACCTCGTATGCTTCTTCAATGGTATAAGGCGCGATCGTCGCGAAATCCTGTTCTATATCCCACGGACAGCCCGCTTCGGGATCTCGCAAGCGACGCATGACCTCGATCAGGCGGGGCAAACCGTCGGCGGTCTCAAAGATCGGATCGCGTTCGTTGGTCATTGCTTCGTGGCCCTGCTTTTGAAACCCTTTCCCGACTTGTTACACAAACTCGAAGAAAGTCCACATGCCTGTCATCAATCGTTTTGCAGGGTATGCCGACGACATGAAGGAATGGCGGCATTGGCTGCATCTTAACCCCGAGCTTGGCTTGGAGCTGCCCAAGACGGCGGCCTATGTGGCCGCGCGGTTGCGGTCGTTTGGGGTGGATGAGCTGCAGGAAGGTATTGCCCAGACCGGGATGGTGGCGATCATCAGCGGGCAGGGCGCGGGGCCAACGATTTGCCTGCGCGCGGACATGGATGCGCCGCCAAGCACTGAAGCGACGGGCGCGGCGCATGCCAGCGAAACGCCTAGATATATGCATGGATGCGGCCAAGACGGGCATACGACGATGCTTCTTGGGACGGCGAGGCATTTGGCCGAGACGCGGCGTTTCAGGGGGCGCGTGGCGCTGATTTACCAGCCGACGGAAGAGCTTGGCGGCGGCGACTTGTTGATGGCTGCAGCTGGGATCATGAAGCAATTCGATATCTCGCAAGTATTCGCGCTTCACAACGGGCCGAACATGGGGGGTGGCACATTCGCAATCAATTCCGGGCCGATGTTGGCTGGCGCGGATCAGTTCAAAATCATCTTTGAAGGTCCTGGCGGCCATGCTGCACGGCCCGATCTGACGAGGGATGCGCTGTTGGTGGTGGTAGATACAGTTCAGGCGTTGCAAACAGTGGCGGCGCGCGATCGACCGGGGTACGAGCCCTTTGTATTGACTGTCAGTCAGGTGCGCGCGGGCAAAGAGGCGACGAATGTATTCGGCATGGCGCCTATGCTTGGCGGCACGGTGCGCGCTTTTTTGGCCGAAATGCGCGAAATGGCCAAGCGCCGAGTGCATGAGATCACTGTGGCTCAGGCGGCTGCGTTCGGGTTTTCGGTTTCAATTACCTACACAAACGACATTCCCCCGACTGTGAACGATCCCGACAAAGCGACGTTTGCGGCTGAGGTTGCTAGTGAACTTGTTGGAGCTGATGCCGTGGATAACCATTTGATCCCGCGCATGGGAGTCGAGGACTTTTCCTATACGGTGGAGGGACGCCCCGGAGCCTATATGTGGATTGGACAGGGTGAATGCCCGGCGCAGCACCAGCCGACCTATGACTTCAACGACGACATCGCGCTTCTTGGGGCCGGTTTTTCGCTCGGTCGAGCCTGCGCAATCGCTCGATACTTGACGTGAGGCCGATGTTCGGGCCTTTAGTTTGTAGCCGCAAAGGGAACAGTGCATGGGACTGGAAGACGCCGCAAATGAGGTCGATGTCGCGTTCACACGGGCAGAGCCGCGCGGGCTTGCCTACGAAAACGTATTCGCAGGCGTGCCGTCGTTTTTGCGCAGGAAGCTGACGAAGGATCTTGCGGGCATTGATCTGGCGATAACGGGTGTGCCTTTCGACCAATCCGTCACGCACCGTCCGGGGACGCGGTTTGGGCCGCGTGCATTGCGCGAAGCGTCCACGCTTCAGGCCGGCGATCCTCCCTATGGCTGGGGCTTTGATCCGTTGGGAGAGTTTGCGATAGTAGACTACGGAGATATGGCGTTCGATTATGCGAAAGTGGCCGAGGTTCCCGGGCTGATTGAGCGTCATGCTGCCAGCATTCTGGATCAGGGTGCTGCATGTCTAACACTTGGCGGTGACCACTCGATCACATTGCCATTGTTGCGCGCACATGTTGCGCGTCACGGGCCTTTGGCCTTGGTGCAGTTTGACGCGCATTCAGATACTTGGGTGGATGATGACCGGGCGCGCGTGGATCACGGGACCTTTGTTTATAAGGCGGTACAGGAGGGACTGATCGATGTAGATCGGTCGGTTCAGATCGGTATCCGCATTGCAAATGACACGGCCTTAGGGATTACGCGGCTTGACGCGCGGTGGGTTCATGAAAAGGGTGCTGCGGCGACTGCAAACGCAGTGAAAAACATCGTTGGGGACGCGGCGTGTTATCTGACGTTTGATATTGACGGGCTGGATCCGGCGTATGCGCCGGGGACAGGCACGCCGGTCTGGGGTGGTCTCACAACGGCGCAGACAGCGATCATTCTGCGAGATTTGGCAGGGATTAACCTTGTTGGGGCGGACGTTGTCGAAGTGTCGCCGCCGTTTGATCACGCAAACATCACAGCTGTTGCGGGCGCGCATGTGGGCTATGAATTGATCTGCCTATGGGCGTGGAACCGCCGGTCTTGATTGCTTTGAAAATTCCGCAACATATCTACGTTAAAGACCAACACATTTGAGGCGATTGAGTGATGCAAACTTCCTTCTTATTCATTATTTTTGTCGTAATTCTTGGTGCCGGATGGATAAGGTTCGCCCCCACAGATGTTGATGCCTGGCACGTTGATCCTGCCACAGCCAATGATCCCGGCGCGCAAGGGTTTCGAGTGATAGGGCGCGAGGCACCGCGATTTTCAGGCGACCCGGTAGCCGTTTTGGAGGCTTTGATTGCGATTTCCCGGGCAGAACCACGCGTACGACGCCTGGACGGAAGTGTAGACGAGGGAATGTTGACGTTTGTGGCGCATACAAAGTGGGTCGGGTTTCGCGACTACATCACTGTCAAAGCTGTGGCCGAGGGATCGGCTACAAAGCTGTCGGCTATTTCTAGGTCGCGCTACAGCTATGGCTCAGATCGGGGTGTAAACCGCGAACGAATGGAGCGTTGGTTTGCTGAACTGGAGGATATTTTCGTCGAGTGACGACGACAGGCAACCAATGCCGGTATCTCGCCATATCGGTACGTTCAGTGCCATCTCGCACAAAGCCATAAAGGTGCGGCCATTGACGAACAGGCATATCTCCTGGCCAAGCTCGACGCGCGATCCTTGGGTGTCCGTACAGTAGCACTCGATGACTTTTCCACCGGGGCCTGTGATGTCAGCGAAGCCTGGACTGGCAGCAAGGCCGAGGATTAATGCTAGCTTCCACATAACAAAATTATAGCATCGAAAGCCACTCGCGCAAAGTCACGCTGTCTTGACCTTAGAGGGTGGATCGGAGAGACGACAAAGATGATCCCGGCAGACACACTTCAACTGATCATTGGGCGCTTTCAATTCTTGGAAGCCAAAATGGCTGGAGGCGCGGATGGGTCCGAGATTGCTGTCCTTGCGCGCGAATACTCTGATTTGAAGCCGGTCGTCGAAGAAATTACGCAATATCAAGAGCTTGTTGCAGCCGAGGCTGAGGCACAGGCGATGCTTGAAGACCCGGAAATGCGGGCCTTGGCGGAAGAGGAACTTGCAACCCTCAAGGGGCGACTTCCGCAGGTTGAACAGGCCTTGAGAGTTGCGCTTTTGCCGCGCGATGCGACCGATGCCCGCCCGGCGATCATAGAAATTCGGCCCGGAACGGGCGGCGAAGAAGCAGCGCTTTTTGCAGGTGATTTGCTACGGATGTATCAGCGATACGCCGAGACAAAGGGCTGGCGGTTTACGATTGTCGAATTTGCGGAAACTGAGCTTGGCGGTGTGAAGGAAGTGGTTGCGAATGTGTCTGGAGAAGGCGTGTTCGCACGACTGAAGTATGAAAGTGGTGTCCACCGAGTGCAGCGCGTCCCGGAAACCGAAAGTGGCGGGCGCATTCACACCTCGGCTGCTACAGTCGCGGTTCTGCCCGAGGCGGAAGAGGTGGATATTGATATTCCAACGACGGACATTCGCATTGATACGATGCGGGCTAGCGGCGCGGGCGGGCAACACGTAAACACCACCGATTCTGCGGTGCGGATTACTCATATTCCGACTGGCGTGGTTGTGACGTCTTCCGAAAAATCTCAGCACCAGAACCGTGCCATAGCGATGCAGGTGCTCAGGGCGAAACTCTTTGATCTAGAACGACAAAAGGTGGATCAGGAGCGGGCCGCGGATCGGAAATCTCAGGTTGGATCCGGGGACCGCTCGGAGCGGATACGGACGTATAATTTCCCGCAAGGACGGCTGACGGACCACCGGATCGGCCTGACGCTCTATCGGCTCGGAGATATCTTGGCTGGTGATCTCGACGAGGTAATTGAGGCGTTGATTGCCGAAGATCAGGCAGCGAAACTGGCCGAGCAGGGGCTTTGAGCGAAGGCGCGACACCCGAAACCGTGCAGCAGGCCATGACCCGCGCCGCGCGGTCGCTGGATGAGAATGGGCTTGCCTACTCGATGCGGGATGTCCGCCGATTGATGACCGCGGCCCTTGCTATCAAGTCTGATCGGCTAACGCTCCATCTGCGCGATGACCTTCCCCCTGAAGTTAGGATCGTATTTGATGCCTTTTGTGCGAGGCGTGGAAAACGTGAGCCCGTATCACGGATACTTGGGGGGCGGTTGTTTTTCGGGCGATGGTTTAAGAATTCTTCGCATGTCCTTGATCCTAGGCCAGAAACTGAGATTTTGGTTGAGCGTGCGCTGCAAGGTGATTTCGACAACGTGCTTGATATTGGTACCGGATCGGGCTGCATTGCACTGACGCTTTTGGCGGAAAAGCGCGACGCAACTGCGATTGCTACGGATGTTTCGCCAGACGCCTTGAAAACTGCCCTGGAAAACGCAGTCTCTTTGGAAGTTTCTGACCGCGTGACGTTTGTGGTCTCAGATTGGTTTCATTCGGTTGACGGACGGTTTGATCTGATCGTTTCTAACCCGCCTTATATCCACCCAACCGAAATGAACGCACTCTCTCCAGAGGTTGCGCAATGTGATCCGCATCTTGCCCTGACCGACTTTGTAGATGGCTTGACCGGCTATCGCGAGATTGCGGCACATGCGCGCGGGCATCTGCATCCGGGTGGCCGCGTTCTTGTTGAGATCGGGCCAACGCAGGCGAAGGCCGTTCATAAACTGTTTGTCAATGCCGGTTTAGTCTCGATTGCAGTGCACCCCGATTTTGACGGGCGGGACCGTGTTATCGAAGGCTTTCTGCCAGATTCTTGAAAAATCTGGCAGAATCGGCGAATTACCCGCAGTTAGCCGTAAAATAAGCTTGCTCTGAGCGCCGCCACCGGTTACAACTTTTGGGCGCGACGCAGGGAAATGTTTTCCCGCTGCGCTGCTTCACTCCTTGCACGGACTATCGGCCCAAGAGGGGCTTGGTTTGAAACTACCGCGCAAAACCAGATCAACGGCTGGACCAGTACCTTATGAGATCATCTAAGTCACGTTCGCGTTCCAAAGGGAATCGCAACAATAACCGCAGTGTCGGTAACGTCGTAAATCGCGTATTCGACAGCTCGGGGCCGGAAGGCAAAGTGCGCGGCACGCCACAGCAGATCATCGATAAGTACAACCAGCTTACCCGCGATGCTCAGTTATCTAACGACCGCGTTGCGGCTGAGAACTTTCAGCAACACGCCGAGCATTATACGCGGATGTTGACCGAAGCGATGCGAGAGCAGCAGGAACGCCAAGACCGCCAACAGCAACAGCAGAACAACCAGAACGCCAACAATAATCAGAACAACCAAAATAATCAGGGCAATCAAAACAACCAGAACCAACCGCGTCGCGCGGATGATAGCTCCTCGCAAGACCATGCGGCAATCCAAACTCCTCCCGTTGCCGCGCCAGCCCCTGAGCAGCCGCAAACCAAGCAAAACGATGATGTGATTGATTTGGCCGAGGGAGCTGAGGCAAGCGGGCTTGTCGAAACACCTGAGGAGCGGCCTGTGCGTCAGCGCCGCCCACGTCGCAAAGCCCCTGCAGCACCTGCTGCGGATACGGGTGAGCAGCCGGAGCAGCCAAAGGCGCCAACACCGGACGCGGCTGAGTAACTCAGCTTTTTTCGAGTTCGCGTGCCAATGCGCAGAAGCGTTCAATTTCGACAGTTTCCGCGCGATCTGTCGGCTTTATGCCGGCGGCGATCAATCTGTCTTCGATATCAGGCCTAAGCCCCTTGAGGCTGGAGCGTAGCATTTTGCGGCGCTGATTGAAGGCGCGTGCGACCACATCTTTCAGGATTTTGCCATTGGCCGGGTAGCGGGGCTGCTCCAGACGGTTCAGCGTGACAACGGCTGAGCGGACCTTGGGTGCGGGTGTGAAAGCTTCGGGCGGCAGTTCCATGACGATTTGTGCGTCGGTACGCCATCCCGCCAGCACGGCCAGGCGCCCGTAGTGTTTTTCGCCCGCTGTCGCGGTGATCCTTTGTGCGACCTCAAGTTGGAACATAAGTGTAAGAGAGACCCAGAAAGGCGGCCACGCTGGCGGATCGAGCCATCTCGTAAGAAGCTCGGTGCCGACGTTGTAGGGGAGGTTCGACACGATGCGAACCGGCGCTGTCAGGTGTTTTGTAAGGTCTAACTCCAAAGCGTCGCCTTCAAGAATTTCGAGGCGTCCGGGGTAGGCGTTTGAGATGTCCTGAAGGGCTGGGATGCAACGTGCGTCCTTTTCAACGGCAACGACTTTGCGCGCGCCTTCGGCTAGCAACCCGCGGGTCAGGCCGCCGGGGCCGGGGCCGACTTCCAGGATGTCCGTGTCGCGCAAATTCCCGGCTGATCGGGCGATTTTGGCGGTGAGGTTCAGATCAAGAATAAAGTTCTGCCCCAGCGACTTGCGAGCAGACAATTCGTGTTTAGCGATGACATCGCGCAATGGCGGAAGGGTATCGATGGCGCTCACGATGTCCCCTTAGCGCGGGCGTCAGCCATCTGGTGGGCAAGTTTGATCGCCTCAATCAGCGACGTTGGATCTGCTTTTCCGCTCCCTGCGATATTGAAGGCAGTGCCGTGGTCGGGAGAAGTGCGCACGAATGGCAGGCCAAGTGTAACATTCACGCCGCGATCGAACGCCAGCGTCTTAATCGGTATCAGGGCTTGGTCGTGGTACATTGCGACGGCTACATCGTAGGTTTGACGCGCGGCTGTATGGAACATCGTATCGGCTGGAAGAGGGTCAGTAATGTCCATGCCTTCCAGGCGAAGCGCCTCGCAAACCGGGCGGATGATGGCGTCATCTTCTGCGCCAAGAAGCCCACCTTCGCCGGCGTGCGGGTTGAGGCCTGCAACCGCGATGCGGGGAATTGAGACGCCAAAGTCTCGGATCAAGGCCGCGTGCACAATCCGCAATGTTGTGACCAAAAGTTCGGATGTCAGGGCCTCGGGGACTGCGTGAAGCGGTATGTGGATGGTGGTCGGAACTACCTTCAACTCGGCCGCCGCAAGCATCATGACGCTTGTTTCAACGCCTCCCAAGGCGGCGAGGTATTCGGTATGGCCGGGGTACGAAAACCCCGCGTGATCGACCAGCACTTTTTTCGAGATAGGTGCTGTGCAGACGCCAGCGGCATCCCCGGACTGTGCAAGATTGACTGCCCTGGTGATGACGTCGATGACGGATTGCGCATTGGCCGCTGACGGGATGCCGGGTGTAGCAGTTTCGGGAAACTCATGTGGTAAGACGGGCAGGCCATGTTTAGCGGCGGCGCCTGCTTCAACGGGGTTTTCGATACGGGCCGCACGGGCTGCGCCGGGGAGGTGGCGAGGATCACCGATCCAGAAGAACGGCGCAGTGTCTGCGACTTGTTCCCATGCTTTCACCGCGATCTCGGGGCCAATGCCTGCTGGATCGCCACAGGTCAGCGCGACAGGTTTCCGATGGCGCGAGGCCACTAGTTGACCAGATCGGCGATGTAGGTGTCGGCGCGTAAATCGGCAAGATAATCGGCCGCGATTGTGCCAAGACGCACATTCAAAAGCCGCGCGCCGACAAGCTCGAAATCAACCGTGCTTTCAAAGGCTTGCTGACGATCACAAAGCATCAGAACCGTGCTTTGGTTGTTCCGAATGATCGCAGTGGATGTCTCGTTGACGTCAAGTCCGGGGATGAGGGCGCGAATATCGGCGGGTAATTCTGACATTTGTTGGCTTGTGCGAAGAAGCTGATCCTCGGGCAGGTCGCGCGCGATCCCGTATAGGTCATCGCAAGTGTCTATGTCAGAGGCGATCCGGGATGCGACTGCGGGCCCTTCCGGCACACGCAAAAGCGCATAGGCAATCGACAGTGTCTCGGGAGAGCCTGCCCGGACGCGCTCGAGGTCGCGCAAAAAGAACACGCCGATTGCGTTCTCAAGTTCGATGGGACGACTTATCTGCCCAGGCGTCAGTCCCTGGATCAACCCTTGGATACTGGCAGGCAGACTATCAATCGCAACCCAGTTCAACTGTCCGCCATTGGCGCGTGATGCGGCAACAGAATAGAGGCGCGCGGCTGTAGCGAAGGCTTCCTCTCCACTCAGGGCCGAGATTTCAGCGGCTCGGGCGCGCGAGGCGCGTGTTGTTTCAGGCGTTGTCGCAGGCAGTAGAATTTCGGAGATAAGCACGCGCAATCCACCGTCGGTTCCGGTTCGTGCCAGCGTGCGATTGACCAGATCGTCAGGGATGTCGCGGGCTTGCCCGCGGAAGGAGTCCTGCACATGCGACCGCCATGCGATCCCGGCTGTTACGAAGTCGCGATATGTTTCCGCGCCGACGCCTTCTTGGTCAAGGGCGGCGATGAATTCTTCGGCTGTAAGGTCGGCCCGGCTGGCAAATTCTTCCAGTCCGCGCAGGATTTGGTCTTCGCCGGGAAGATTATCGCCCCGGCGTGCCGCCTCGATTTGAATGCTTTCGTTGATCAACTGATCACGCGCCAGATTGCGCGGGTCTCCGGGCGCGCGCAGAAGAGACAAAAACCGGGTGCGTTGAGTGATTTGATATTCGGTCACCACGTTGTCACCGACTTGCACAACAGGGCGGAAGCGGTTTTGGGCATCTGCCGGAACCGCGAATATGATTATCGCAACGATTAGCGACACTATCACAGCGATGTAATTGTGATGTTTCAAGTGGCTACCCTCTGCAAACCGGTCGGCTTGTCCCTTGCTTTTGTCCATTTCCAACACCCAGCAATGACACGCGAAAGCCAAAGTCAGTGGTTGGAGTGACACTTGTAGATGTTGCATAGCGGCGCGTTACCGAAAGGTCTATGCGAATGCAATCGGTCGAGAAATCGACGCCAAGCCCGGCGCGGGCAGCACGGCCCGCGTTGAAGTCGTAGCGCCAATCGGCGTTTGCGGTCCAGTTTTCGTTCAGATCAAGCGCGCCCCCAAAGGCCCACTCCGACAATTCTTCGTTCCGCCCCTCCGCAGGTTCGGGCTGCGCAAAAAGATAGCTCGACGTGAGCATGCCACGGTCCGCCTGCCAGTCCACGCGTGTTTCGCTTAAGGTGAAGGCCACGTTGTCGTCGAAAAGCGAGCGTGACGACACCCAAAGTCGATCCCCGAAGGAAAGCCGACCGGCCAGAAGCCATTCGGATTGATCGGCGTCCGCGCCGCCGCTTGTGTCGGAAAACTCCAGCGTACCATCAAGGCTAGCAACCCGCCCGAAAGCAAAGTTTGCCGCCCAGCCGCTTGGATCAGAGCGGTGCCAGTTTACACCAACAGCCGCGCGCGACCCGTCTTCGATGCCATCAATGCCCGGAAATCGCGAGGGGGCGAACAGATTGGCTTCGTCAAATTCCACAATACGGCTGTCTTCAAGAGGAACGTCGTCGCCAGAGATGGTGGCGATATCCAGTCGCAGAATGGGCTCAAGGATTTCGGACGCGCCGCTGGAGGTTGTACGGGCATGCGGCCATCTAAGCTCGGTCGCGACGCGCGGCGCGGCGCGCAGGCTGTTCGCCTCAAACGTGGAATCCTGTCCAATGTTATAGGCGTCGATCCGCAATGCGGCTTCAGTATCAACCACTAGGCCTCGTCCAAGAACCGAGCGGCGCGACCAGTCCACGCCAAACCCGATCCGCGACATGTCGCGCCCAATAATGTCATCCGAGGAAGGGCGGTTCAACGCTGCGGCGTCGATACGGATTGTGGTCAGGCCCCCAAAGCGCGGCGAGGGTAGATCGCGTTGATAAGACGTCTCGATGAACCGGTCGGGCAGGGCGTCCCGGATCGGGATCTCGAGGTCGCGCAGGGTCTTAAATTCGGTGACGCTCGCGCGGAAAAGGTCTTTTTCGCGCACACGGTCGAGAGCAAATTCGTTCGTCAGACGGTCTTTTGAGGAGTAGTTGTATTGGAAAAGATAGCCGGGGTCTGAGACGAATTCGAGCTGCCCGGACGCGACAAACCCGCGTGGCAGATAATAGGTTCCGTTGGCAAAGAAATATCCCCGGCCTCCGATATCGTCGCTTGTGGCAGCGCCATCAAAAGTAAGGCGGCCGTTCCGTAATTCCTGTCGATAGTTGAATTCCAGCGTTGTGGTTGATGCCGAAAGATAAGGTGTGAGTGTTGTGTCGGCATGGGAGCCGATTGCGATGAAATAGGGCAACCGGAGACCGGTGCCGAGGTCGGACGAGGTTCTAAGTTCGGGGATCAAAAAGCCACTGGCGCGTTTCAGCGTGGGGTCTGGCAGGCGCAAGCGCGGCAGGTAGAGGATCGGCACACCTGCCAGCCTGAACTGTGCATCATCAAAATAAAGTTGCTGTTCCACGGTGTCATGCACCACGCGCGAGGCACGGATTTCCCAAAGTGGCGTAGGATTGGCAGCGCAGACTTCGCACGACGACGCAACGACGCGTCTTAGCGTTGTATAGCGGTTATCGACGCGGGCAATCCGCGCGGCGGCAAGTTGCAGTTGCTGATCCAGTACCAAACGGGCCGACGTCAGCACGCCGTTGCGCAGATCACTGTTAAGCGTGGCGGCGTCTGCGGTGACCACATTGCCAGAGGCGTCCTTAAGCGTCACAGCCCCTTCGATAGAAAGCGTATCTGTCGTGCGATCGTAAATGACGCGTTCGGCGGACAACCGATTGCCCTCGAAGAAGACCACAACATTCCCTTCGGCGGTGATGCGTCCTGACGGGTCTACGATAACGCTGTCGGCGATGAGGGAAGCAAGGGCCTGCGCCTGTGCCAAGCCCGGAATGAGCAAAAGGCAGACAAAGAAAGCAAGAAGACTGCGTCTCATCCGTCTTCCAGATGTAAAAGGAGCCCAAGCGGCAGCAAAACGGCGGCGATGGGCGGGCCCCATGCTGCAAGAAGGATGGGGATTTGCCCGTTCTCGCCGAGGATGGCGGCGAAGTTGCGCACGAAATACAAACTAAAGCCAAGTGCCAGTGCCAGCATGACCATAAACCCTGTGCGCCCCATGCGCGTGTGACGCATTGTGAAGCTCGCGCCGACAAGCACCATCGAGATCAGCAGGATCGGCAGCGCCAATTCCATGTGCAGGAATGTGCGATGGTTACGCGCGGAAAATCCAGCGGTTTCAAGCTGCTTGATGAAGGCAGGAAGCTCCCAAATCGGAATGGTGGACGGGGTGCCGAAGCTGTCGAGAATTTGGTCACGCGTGAGGTTGGACGCAAGGCTCATCCGGTCCGCGGTGAAGGCGTTTTGTTCGGGGATGACAGCGTTTGGATCAAAGCGCCATTCTTTGGCGCCCTCGATCTGCCATGCACCTGTTGTAAGACGAGCGGTTTCAGCTTCGATGCGGTAGCTTGGGGTACCGTCAGCGGCAAAGCCAAGAAATGTGGCACCGAACAAAACTGTTCCGTCCAGGTTGGCGCGCTCTGCGTGGATCACAGTCTGTCCATTCGGCGTGCCTTGACGCAGCCATAGCCCCTCACGGGTGACCGATACGGTCGATGCGCCTTCGTTGGTCAGCCGTCCTGCCACGACTTCGTACTGCTTGGATGTTGCAGCAACGATTGGGTTGATCACGCCGACGGCGACGATACCAATCACAAACGTGACGATCAGCGGGGCGACCAAGCATTTTAAAGCCGAGCGGCCCGAAGCGCGCGTGACGACCAGTTCCGAAGACCTTGCCAGTCGCAAAAACAGGGCCACCGTGGCAAGGATCATGATCAGCGGCAGGATGCGGTAAAGCGTCTCTGGCACATTCAGCGCGGTCAGCGACAAAAGCGCGCCGAAGCTTGCGTCGGTCGATCCGAATTTTCGGATTTGCTCGATCATGTCGAGAAGAAACAGGATAACAAAGAAAACAAGAATAGTGGACAGAACCGTCTTCAGGAATTGGCGCGCAAAATAGAAATGAAGGGTCATGGGCTCCCTCCGTCTGGCGTTGTAACGCGATGTCTTCGCCGGAATAATCCTGGTCGCGACGCCAATTCAAGGAGGAGAGCCGCTAGAATTACTCCGGCAAGTGGCCCCATGTAGGCGGCAGGCCAGTGGTTGGCGTTTGACTGTACGATGTCCTGTCCAATCCGGGTGATCATCTGGATGAAGATCAAGGCGCCGATGGCGCCGGCGATTTGTCTCCAGATCCCAAACCGCGAAAAGCCTCCAAGCATCAGTGCTGCAAAACCGACAAGCGGTGCTACGAAGCCATTCAGTGCGTTGCCGAAGCGATCGTGTGCTTCTGATATAAGCGTGTTGCGGGAAGCTCCAGTCAGGGCTTGCGTGGTTTCGCTTGCTTGCAACAGAACGCCGGTGCCAAGCTCTTGTGGCCGTATGCCTCCCAGTCCTGTTAGTTCGACCAAGCCGCTTAAATCAAAGGCAAAGTTGTCAAAACGCGTAACCGATAACAGGCGGTTCTCGGTGTCCAATGCCTGTGCCATGCCGTCGAACATAATAAGCGTAGGCGCGTCGTCGCCGCGGATCAGTAAGGCTTCCCTTGCGCTATAGGTGACTTGGACCTTTGCATCGCGGGAGTCTGACAAAAAAATATTCAACAACTCGCCCTGTGGCGAAATTTCCCGGATGTAGAACGTCACCTGATCGGCGGGATGGATGAATTGGCCTTCGGTCAAAAGTCGCGCCGTCATGTTCTGTGCAATCTGATCGGACCTGACGGCCAGTTGGCGCAGGCTGGAGGGTACAAGGAAATGACCAAGGACCGAAGCCAGGACTGCTACAATCAAGCCGAAATACACCACGGCGCGGGCCAGTCGCCACGGTGAAAAGCCGGTCGCCTGCACAACAACAAGTTCGCTTTCTGTGGTCAGGCGATTGGTGACGTAAAGGGTGCTGGCGAAGGCAGCAATCGGCAGCACAATTCGGATTACGTTTGGTAAAGAAAGAACGGAAATTTCAAGGAAAACAGCCGCTGATTGGCCGTTGGCAATCAACTGGTCAAAAAGAACGACGGCACGGTTCACCCAGTACACAAGCACAAGTACAAGCGCAAAAAAGCCGAACAGCGTCAAGAGCTGCGTCATAAGGTATTTGTCGAATCGTCCGATCATCACTGACTGACCTGGCTACATTGGCTTGACTTAAACCACAGTGCGCGCGCGGGGAACAGGGATTGGCACGGATTGATGTCCGTTATCGGCTGGTCTTGGCCAAGCCGGAAGACTACTTTGTGGGGATGCCATTCGAAGGAGCGCGCAATGACGGATTTGCCCACATTCACACTCAGCGAAACAAGCCTTGATCAGATAGCCGAGATCGAGGGTCGGATCGTTATTTTTATGCCTGAAAGCGGCAAACTTGATCAATCTGCACGGCGGGTGAACCGGCTGATGCGAGGCGCGCTTGAGCGATTTGCGGAAAGCACTGCATTTTCCAAAATGAAGCAAGGGGAAGCAACTGACCTGGCCTTCCCGACAGGCATGCGGGCTGACGCTGTGCAAGTTATCCGCCTTGACCTCACGGCCGACCCGGAAGCGGAGCGTCGCGCAGGTGCTGCGATTGGCGCCGGTGCCGTCAAGGGCGAGGTTCTCATCTTTGCTGGCGAGCGGAAGAAACTTGAACACTTAATGATGGGATGTCTGCTGAAGGCCTATGCCTTTGGCGATCACAAGACCGATCATGGCGAACGCGGGACCGTTGAGATCACGATGATGGTGGCAAAGCCCGATGACTTGCAGAGTGACCTTTTGCGGGTGCAGGCTGTTGCCGAAGGTGTCTATTTCACCCGCGATCTGGTCAATGAGCCAGCCAACGTTTTGACAACTGTTACTTTCGCCGACCGACTAGAAGCTTTGCGCGAGCTTGGTCTGAAGGTTGAGGTTCTTGACGAGGACCGTTTGGAAGAACTTGGGATGCGAACGCTTCTTGCCGTGGGCTTTGGCAGCGAGACGCCCTCCAAAGTCGTGATTATGGAATGGACCGGACGCGGCACCGAAGCGCCGCTTGCTTTGGTCGGCAAGGGCGTTGTGTTTGATACCGGAGGCATATCGATTAAGCCTGCGGGCGGCATGGAAGAAATGACGATGGACATGGGCGGTGCAGGCACCGTCGCTGGTGTGATGAAAGCATTGGCGCTTCGTAAAGCGGCGGCAAACGTTGTCGGGATTGTCGGTTTGGTCGAGAACATGCCGGACGGACGTGCGCAACGCCCCGGCGATGTGGTGCGATCGATGAAGGGCGACACGGTAGAGGTGATCAACACCGACGCCGAGGGCCGCCTCGTTCTGTGCGACATCATGTGGTACGCTCAAGAGCGCTTTGAGCCACGTGCGATGATTGATCTTGCGACGCTTACGGGGGCGGTCATTGTCGCACTTGGCCATGAGAACGCGGGTGTGTTTTCCAACGATGACACGCTTGTGGGATCGTTTTTAGCGGCGGCAGCGACAGAGGAC
Source organism: uncultured Boseongicola sp. (assembly GCF_937988555.1). Classification (NCBI taxonomy): domain Bacteria; kingdom Pseudomonadati; phylum Pseudomonadota; class Alphaproteobacteria; order Rhodobacterales; family Paracoccaceae; genus Boseongicola; species uncultured Boseongicola sp. The sequence continues at coordinate 17,498 of NZ_CALJXO010000359.1, forward strand.
GAAGGCGCGTGGCGGATGCCTTTGGGCGAGGGCTATGCGCGGGCTTTGAAGAGCCGAATTGCGGATGTGAAAAACACCGGCGGGCGCCCTGCGGGGTCGATCACGGCTGCTGAGTTTTTGCAGCGGTTCGTGAAGAAAGACACACCATGGATACATCTCGATATTGCAGGTGTTGCCAGCACGGACGCGGCAACGACGCTGGCGCCCAAGGGGGCGACGGGCTGGGGTGTGCGTGCCTTGGATCGTTTGGTTTCGGATCGATTTGAAGGGTAGCAACGATGGGGTCTGTCTATTTCTATCACCTGACCGAGCATCCGCTTGAAGCAACCCTGCCGATGCTGTTGCAAAAGTCGTTGGCGGCGGGGTGGCGTGTAGCCGTACGATCCGGCGACGACGCTTTGATGAAGCGTTTGGACAGTGCGCTTTGGTTGGGAGACGGCTTTTTACCCCACGGTATCGCAGGGGGTCCGCATGATGCAGATCAACCGATATTGCTAACAAAAGGTGACGCGACCAATGGCGCGCATTGCGTGATGGCCGTCGGTCAGGCGGCGATCGACGTGGTCGAAGCGCAAGCCGCCGAACGTGTTTGCATCTTGTTTGATGGAGCCAATCCAGAGGCCGTCGATCATGCGCGCGGGCAGTGGCGGTCAATGACAGACGCGGGGCTTGCGGCGCAATACTGGGCGGACGAGGGCGGCCGCTGGCAGAAAAAGGCCGAGAACACACCGAAAAGCTAGGGTTCCAGTATCATCTGATCGCCGCTGATTTCGATGCGGTCGAACAGGCTTAAATACCGCATTCCAAGAAGCGACCCCGGCATTTCGCCTTCGTTCACTGAGGCGGGGATGTTCTGGCGCGTGAAAGGTCCAAGCGTCACACTGTCGAGATCCGTAAACGCTGTGCGCACTTCGCCGTTTGCCGTGCGCGCACGCCCTATGAAGGCGAGGGTTTCGGGATCAAGCCCAACGCGGGCCGCATCTTCCAGTGTCAGAACAATATCTGTCGCGCCTGTATCGACCAAAAAGTCGACTGGCGTGCCGTTCACTTGCAGTGTCAGGTGGAAATGGCCGTCACGGCCGCGTGGGATCGAGATTGCAGTGCCGTCTTCGACAACGGCTTGTTTGGGCAGAAGGTCACCTTCAATGTCTTCCCAAAGACCGTAAGCGCCGATGAAGCCGATGAAAATCAAACCCCATGCGAGCATCATCCGCGCAACCTTGCCCAGTCCTTCACGGTTTTCGGCAATGAACCAGCCAAGGATCGCCGCTCCGAGGATTGTCAGATAGATGAGGCTGTCGAGATCGATGTTATCCATATGCTATAGATAGGCCCGCGGCCAGGCCAAGGGTAGGGCTAACCGCCAAAGCCAACTGCACGCAGGCCGTCCAGCACAAACTGCACCGAAAGTGCGGCCAGCAACATGCCAAGCAGTCGCGTCACCACGTTGATGCCAACAGGGCCAAGAGCGCGCTCGATCGCTGTAGCCAAAAGAAAGAAAAAAAACGTCAGCAGCAGGACGGAAA
>NZ_CALJXO010000360.1:0-3351 GCF_937988555.1 uncultured Boseongicola sp.
AGACGCTCGCTGTGAAACCTGTCTGCTAAAGTGCCGGAGACACAGTGAGTTTTCGCCATGCTTGAGCGCCGTATCCCTGAATGGCTGCGCCATGCTCCCGCACCAAGCGTGCGGGGGTTTGCGATGCTTGCAGGGGCGGAGGCCATGGCCCGAGGTATTTTGATATCGGTCTTTCCGCTCGCAATGTATCAAGCCCTGCAGGACGCGCTGATTGTCTCCAAGGTCTATTTCGCCGTCGGTTTGGTGTCTCTGCTTACCGGACTGATGGTCCCCTATCTGACCAGATTTATCGCACGACGCTGGGTATATTCTGCTGGTGCTGGTTTGTTCGCAGTAGGCGCTCTGCTTGCTATTCAGGGCTCCCCGGCGGCCATTGTGACAGCACTGCTTTTGATCACGATCTCAACCGTTGTCACCTTCGTCTGCTTCAACGCTTATGTCCTTGATTACATCGCTAAAATAGAGCTTGGCCGGTGCGAAACATCGCGCATGTTCTACAGTGCGCTTGGCTGGACCGCTGGTCCTGCGGTGGGCGTCATACTGTTCAGTTGGTGGAGCCCGGCACCCTTTATCGTCGCGGCGACAGCAGCCGCGCTTATGCTTGGTATGTTCCTTTACATGCGGCTTGGGAACGGCAAGCTCATCACCAAAAGCCGTACAGCCCCCACCAATCCTCTGGCATTCCTGCCCCGGTTTGCAGGCAAACCGAGACTCATCGCAGGCTGGACCTTCGCGGTCATCCGGTCCTGCGGTTGGTGGGTCTATGTGGTCTACATGCCAATCTTTGCAATTGAGAATGGGCTTGGAGACCAGCTTGGCGGAATTGCATTGTCAATTTCAAACGGAGCACTTTTTGTGACGCCGCTTATGCTGGGATGGATGCAACGGCGATCTATTCGTCATGCCATCCGAACAGGCTTTTGCGTATCAGGAATGTTGTTTGTCCTTGGCGGATTGGTGGCTGACGTACCCTGGCTCGCGGTGCTCAGCCTGATGCTGGCCTCGTTCTTTTTGATCTTGTTGGATGTATCGGCAGGGCTGCCGTTTCTTCTGGCCGTAAAGCCGTCTGAGAGGACAGAAATGTCTGCCGTTTACTCAAGTTATCGGGACGTATCTGGCATCATCACGCCCGGAGTAGCCTGGCTTGTCCTGCTGGTCGCCCCGATTTCAGGCGTGTTCGCTGCCGGTGGCGCTGGCCTGCTGGTTGCATGGGGCTTGGCAGCCCGGCTGCATCCAAGGCTCGGGCAAGGACGGGTGGCTTATCCTCCCTTGCCGGCCGAAGCGAACATTGCACCTGAGGCGTTTCGTAGGAATGCACTGACGGCGGGAAGTCCCTAGGTCGAGCGCTCGGGGATGTCAGAGCAAAGTGTCTTGAGACGGGTAGGGCCGTCATCTAGCATCCGGATAGGACCAAACATTCGCCTTTTCGCGACCCTAAGGTTTGCAGCCCTCTAACACTATTTGCGAACGAGTTTCGGCTGCTTTTTCATCGCAATGCTTTAGAGTCATTTTGCAAACTTAGGAATTATGTCCGAGCTTCAAGGCACAGGGCGGAGGCAGAACGAGCAGATCCGCTTCATCTGATACTGCCCGCATAGATTACAGATCGCCCGAATTATGCCGCCTGCGCAACATTTCAGGCCGCCCCTTAAGGGTAAGCGATGCGTCCGCGCGCGGCGTCTGGCTGACGACAGAGCCATTTGCAATGACGCACAGCCGCCCGGCGCGCAGGCGCAGCGCTTCAATTGGGTCCCCCGCATCAAGGACCACCAACGATGCCTTTGCCCCTACATGCAGACCGTAGTCGGTCAGGCCCATCGTTTTTGCATTGTTCACCGTGACCATATCAAAACAGGTTCGCATCTCTTTCGGGCTGGTCATTTGCGCAACATGTAGCCCCATAAAGGCGACATCCAACATATCGCCAGTACCAAGCGAGTACCACGGATCCAGCACACAATCCTGCCCCCAACCGACGTTGATTCCGAGCGCAAGCATCTCTTTCACGCGCGTCAGACCGCGCCGTTTGGGGTATGTATCATGTCGGCCTTGCAGGACGATGTTGATCAAAGGGTTGGGGATTACATTGATCTCTGCCTCCGCGATCAACGGAAGCAGCTTGGATACATAGTAGTTGTCCATTGAATGCATCGAGGTCAGATGTGATCCCGCAACGCGGCCCTGCAACCCTAAACGCTGCGTTTCACGCGCGAGTGTTTCAATGTGCCGTGAATGTGGATCATCCGTTTCATCGCAATGCATATCAACCTGCAACCCGCGCCCTGCGGCGATTTCGCAAAGCTCTGTCACTGATGCCGCACCATCGGTCATTGTACGCTCAAAATGGGGAATGCCGCCCACGACATCGACCCCCATATCCAAGGCACGAATGGTGTTTTGGCGGGCTGTCGCGTCGCGGTAAAATCCGTCTTGCGGGAAGGCAACCAGCTGCAAATCGATGTAGTCCTTCACTTGGTTGCGGACCTCGAGCAATGCCTCTACCCCCAACAGCCTGTCGTCGCAGGTGTCAACATGACTGCGGATTGCCAGCAACCCCATGCTTGCAGCCCAATCACAGTATTTGAGCGCGCGGTCCACGACATCATCCTGTGTCATGACTTGTTTGAGTTCGCCCCACAGCCCGATGCCTTCGAGCAGCGTCCCGGAGGTGTTGATGCGTGGCAATCCGTAGGACAAGGTCGCATCCATATGGAAATGCGGATCGACAAATGGGGGGCTGACCAGATCGCCCGACGCATCTATGACCTGTGCGGCCTCTGCATCGTCGAGCGGCCCAATGGCCGCGATTTTATTGCCTTTGATCCCGATATCAGCCACTTTCCCATCGGGTAGAACGCCCCCCTTGACGATGAGATCAAACATTAGCGTTCTCCTTTATTGAACGGCACCATCAGGGCGGCAGGAACTTTGGCGCGCCGCGACATCACAACAAGGGCCAGAATGGACAAAATATAAGGCATCATCAGAAAAAACTGATACGGAATTTGCGATCCAAAATTCGTCTGCTGAACGCGGATCTGAAGCGCGTCAAAGGCCGCAAAAAGCACCGCCCCCAACAAGGCCTTTCCAGGTCTCCAAGATCCGAAAACGACAAGCGCTATACAGATCCAGCCGCGCCCGTTGACCATTTCAAAAAAGAAACTGTCAAAAGCGGACATGGTTAAGAACGCACCGCCCATCGCCATGAAACCGCTGCCGACAATGACTGCTCCCATACGGATTGCCGTCACCGACAGTCCTTGCGCCGCAACCGCCGCGGGGCTTTCGCCAGCGGCCCGCACAGCAAGCCCCAACGGTGTGCGATACAGGATCACCGCCACAACGGCTACA
>NZ_CALJXO010000361.1:0-8337 GCF_937988555.1 uncultured Boseongicola sp.
GCAACAGACACTTGCCATGGCACGCACGATGATCCTGAAACCGCAGATCGTGATGCTGGACGAACCGTCCTTGGGGCTGGCGCCGAAGATCGTCGCAGAGGTTTTTGAAATCATGCGGGCGATGGCCGCAGAGGGGATTACGATCCTGCTGGTCGAACAGAATGCGCTGATGGGGCTCAAGCATGCCGATTGGGGCGTTGTCCTCGATCTGGGGCGCACGCTGTTTGAAGGTCCGGCAAAAGAGGTCTTGGCCGACCCCCGTATTCAGGAGCTTTATCTTGGCGGGAAGAGAGCAGCGTAATGGCCGATATTCTGCAAATTCTCATCCTCGGTTTGGCACTCGGTGGCGTTTATGCGCTGATGGGATCGGGGCTGAGCCTTGTGTTCGGGGTCATGCGGATCGTGAACCTCGCTCATCCTTCGCTGATCATGGTCGGGGCTTATGTCGCCTACTGGGCGTTCAAGCTTTATGGCGTTGATCCAATGATCTCGCTGCCGATAGCGACCGTGATCCTTGGAGCAATTGGTGTGTTGCTTTACAAGCTGATCTTTGAGCGCGAAGCCCGTTCGGCCAAGTATTCAGAGATGACGGTGCTGCTAACGTTTGCGCTGGCCATGGTGGTTGAAGGCGCGCTGGGGACAGCCTTCACCAATACGCAGCGGGTGACCTCGCCGGGCTATGCCACAGACGCTTTCTTTATCGCCGACATATTTATCCCCAAGGGTCAGCTTTATGCTGGGATCGTGTCGCTGACACTAATCACCTTTCTTGCGCTATTCATGAAGTACTCGCGTTTTGGCAATGCCATCCGCGCTACCACTCAAAACCGAGAGGCGGCAGAGCTTTTGGGCGTGAACGTCAACCTTGTCGGCCTCGTCAGTTTTGCCATCGGAATCGCCTTGGCGGGGGCGGCAGGCGCGCTTGTGTCCTTCATCCTGTCGTTCTTTCCCGCCAAGCACTGGGAGTGGATCGCGATCCTGATGTCACTGGTTGTCCTCGGAGGGATGGGCTCGATCCTTGGGACGGTTCTGGCCGCCTATATCCTATCGGTCGTGGCGGCTTTCGTGGGCTTTTACTTTGGCGCCACGTGGTCGACGCTGACGTTTTTTGTGGCGCTCTTTGTTGTGTTGTTGGTCCGACCCCAAGGGCTCTTTGGCGAAAAGCCGGAGCTCGCATAATGACAACCCTTGAAACTGGCGACATCCTTAAAGCGCGTAAAACCTACAACGATGGACTTGCATCCTCGATCGAGAAACGGCGCGCCACATGGTTTCCCATTGGGCTTATGGTCGTGCTTATGGCGCTGCCTGCGCTCCAGTTTGTCGGCAATTACAATTACGTCATTCACCTGGTGCTCTATACCGCGTGCTATGTCGTCATGGCTTCGGGATGGAATATCCTTGGTGGGTTCACCGGCTATATCTCCCTAGGGCACAACGTGTTTTTTGCCATCGGTGGCTATTTCGCCGGAATGATCTTTGCCCGCTACGGTGTATCAACAATCATTCTGGCGCCAATTGCCGGGCTTGTGGCGGCCATGGCCGGCTATGCCATTGGCCTAATCACTCTGCGGGTGAGAGGCCCTTCTTTTATCATCTCATCACTGGCACTAGTGATGATCTTCCGGATTTTCTTTGAAAACTGGGAATTCGTCGGCGGTGCTGCGGGTGTCTCGTTGAAAGCAAACAGCCTGTCGGTAGTCTGGGCAAAACTGCCCTATTATTATGCCTTCGTGATCATGGCTGCCTTCGCCGTCTGGGTCTCCTACAAGATCAAGCACTCTAAATTTGGCCTTGGCCTGCGCGCAATTTCCAAAGACGAGATCAAGGCCGAAAGCGCGGGTATTGATACCCGCACCTACAAAGTATTGGCGTTTGCGATTTCGGCATTTTTCGTCGGCATGGCCGGGGCCGTCTGGGGCGAATATCTGACCTATATCCGGCCCAACATATTTCTGGTGATCCTGATTTCGGTCAATATGGTCCTGATGTGCATTCTGGGCGGCAAGGGCACCATCGCGGGGCCGGTTGTCGGGGCGATCCTGATTGTTGCCTTCAACGAATTGTTTGTCGCGACCCTTGGTGCGTCCGAGATCAACATTCTTGCCACCGGGCTGATCATGATGATCTCGCTGATGTTCTTTCCGCTTGGCATCGTTGGCAGTCTTGCACAGCACAACATGCTGCCGCGCATATTGAATTGGGACTGACCTGATGGCTGACTTTGTCCTTTACAATGCGCCACAATCAACCTGCAGCCAGCGGGTTCGCTACGCCCTTCATGCCAAAGGGTTGGCGTTTGAAGAGCACAAGCTTGACCTTTTTTCAGGCGACCAGTTAAAGCCAGAGTATCTGGCAATCAATCCCAATGGGGTCGTGCCAGCACTGGTCCACAAGGGTGTCCCGGTGATCGACAGCGCGGTGATCCTGGAGTTTATCGAAGACATCTGCCCTAACACAGCGTCGATGCGTCCGAGCGATCCGCATGAGGTCGCAAGACTGCGCGCGATGATGCGGTTTGTCGACGAGGTGCCAACTCCGGCGGTGCGCGTGCCCTCTTATAACCTCGCTTTCCTGCCGCACTTTCAGGCGATGTCCGAGGATGAGTTTCAGGCGCTTTGCGACAGCAAACCATTGCGGCGCGAGTTCCTGATGCGGATGGGGCGCACCGGCTTTCCGCAAACCGATATGGACGAGGCGATGGGTCGACTTCGCCGAGGGATTGAACGGATGGCGGACTGGCTGACACAGAGTGGCGGCCCGTGGATCATGGGCCAGCAGATCAGCCTTGTGGATCTTGCCATCATGCCCGTCATCGTGCGGATGGGCGACATTCTTCTTAGCCACGTCTGGGACAAACATACCGAAATTCAGGCCTGGCTTGAACGCTTGCGGCAAACGCCGGAATTCCAGGCGACCTACTATCACGGCGCTCTTTTGACCGAGAAGTATCCGCATCTTGCGCGACTTCATGAGGAAAGCAGGACCGCATCGTGAACCCCTTTCCCTACATGGCCGCCGCCATCCTTCTTGGCGCGCTGGTGACAATCCAACCGCTGCTGAACGCCATTCTGGCCCGCTCAATCGGCAGCCCCTATGGCGCTACGACGGTGGCCATTTTCCTAGCTTTCTTGTGCGGCCTTGCATTCATCACACTGCGCGGCAATGGCGGCGAGATCAGCGTGCGAACCTTGACTGCCGTGCCTTGGTGGGTCTATCTGACCAGCGTGATCGGCGTTCTTTTCGTGGCGGGCGGCGTGGTGATTGCGCCGGTCACCGGGGCGTTCCTGTTTTTCGTTTGCGTCATTGGTGGCCAGTTGATCGGGTCAGCCATCATGGACCATATGGGCGCCTTCGGCCTGCCTGTCCGCGAAATTTCGATACAGCGTCTGTTGGGACTGACCCTTGTCCTTGGCGGTGCAATTCTTGTGAGCAAAGGATGATCACAGACATGAACCAATCCACCGCTATGGAGCCACCGGCCCACGCGCGAGACGACATCGTTGTAGCAAACGGGACAGGGATGGTGTTCCCCGGTCCGGTCGTTGCGCTTGAAGACGCCAGCTTCCATGTGAAGCGCGGCGAATTCGTCTCGCTGATCGGTCCGTCGGGGTGTGGCAAATCAACACTACTGCGACTGGTCTCAGGTCTGATCAAGACGACGGCCGGGCAACTCAACATCTTTGGCACGCCGGTTGATGGTCCGCGGGCAGAGATTGGGATGATGTTTCAGAAGCCCACGTTGCTGGACTGGAAATCGGTCTTCGATAATGTCCTGCTGCCGATCACGTTGGCGGGGACAGTTACTAAAGCGGACCAGACACGGGCGATTGATCTGATCCACCTTGTGGGCTTGAAAGGGTTTGAATTCTCGTATCCGCGCCAGCTTTCGGGGGGCATGCAGCAACGTGTCGCCCTTGCGCGGCTCCTTACTTCGGGTGCGGAGCTGTTGTTGCTGGATGAGCCGTTCGGCGCGCTGGATGAATTCACCCGCGAACGATTGAACCTCGAACTGATGCGCATCCAAAGCGATCTTGATGCGACGATCTTGTTTGTGACGCACAACATTCAAGAGGCCGTGTTCCTCGCCGATCGGGTCTTTGTCATGACACCGCGTCCAGGTCGGTTGGCCGCGACAATCGATGTGCCGCTGCCCCGACCTCGCACTATCGAGATGACAAAATCGTCCGAATACAACGACCTTGTTTTTAACATCCGCGATACGCTGGGAGGCTTCATATGAGCGAGTACGCAACGAATATACCGAGTGCGTCAGCGCCCCGTTCGATCCCGGTTTGGGCACAGCACCTTATCGTCTTTGTGTTCTTCATCAGCATATGGGAACTGGCAGTGCGCAATGAATGGGTCTCCCGGCTGATCCTGCCGTCGCCCTTTGATGTGGTCTTCGCTTGGTGGGATCTTGCGATCGTCAAGGCGCTGATCTGGAAGCATTTCTTCGTGACGCTAACAGAAGTCGTCGTTGGCTTTTTGCTGGGAGCAGGATTTGGTCTGTCCATCGCGATCCTAAGTGCAATGAACAAGACATTCCGGCGTCTGATCTCGCCCTATATGGTGGCTCTGCAAGTCACGCCTCGGATCGCCGTGGCTCCCATCATTGTGGCGTGGCTAGGCTTCAATATGGAGCCCAAGATCGCCATCGCCGCCATCATCTGCTTCTTTCCAATCTTCATCAATTCCCTCACTGGACTGATGCAGGTTGATGACGAGCGACTGGAAATGTTCGAGTCGATGCGCGCCTCGCGGTGGCAGATCTTTCGCCATCTGCAATTGCCCGGTGCGATGCCGGTCATAATGGCAGGTTTCAAGACGGGAATATCGTTGGCCTTGATCGGCGCAATCGTGGGCGAATTCGTATCCGCCAGCGTAGGGATCGGAGTTTTGATCCAACGATTCTCGTTCCAGCTTCTTTTGCCAGAAGCCTTTGCGTGCCTCATCATGCTGACGGGCATGGGCCTGTTGCTATATGGCACGGCCACATTCGCCGACCGCCGCGTCATCTTTTGGAAAGACGATAATCTGGTGACTAAGAGTGCGCATCGCTTGCGGGCGAAACATGCCGATCTGCTCAAAGAATGAGCAACGGAAGATTCAACTTGAAACCAATTCAAACAACGAAAACCAACCAAGGGAGAACACCATGAAATTGAGAATTGCAGCCGCTCTGCTAGCCGCCGCCGTCAGTGCCGCGCCTGTCGCGGCACAGGATTTGAAAGAGATCAATGTGCTCACACCGCTGCCGCGCCACACCGCGTGGTATCCGCTGCTTGTGGGTGAAGCGCTTGGATATTTTGCTGAGGAAGGCGTGTCCGTCACACTGATCGATGGTGGGGACCTGCCAGCAACGGCATTTTTAGAGAACGGGCAGGTGGATCTTGCCTCGCTTGATCCTTCAGAAGTCATTCTGGCACACGAGCGCGGATTTGATTTTGACGTCGTCTATGAAGTCATGCATGGCGCTGTCGAAGGCGTCTTTGTTCTTGACGACAATCCAGTGACATCGCTGGCAGAACTGAGCGGGACCACCATCGGCATCGTAGGCGAGAGCGACCGGGGCCTACTGCTGTCAGCACTTGGTCACGCTGGTCTTACTGAAGGCGACGTAACCATTGCTGTGCTTGGTGAAAGTGCGCCATTGCTGGCCAACTCGCTAAAAAATGGTCAGGTTTCGGCCATTGTCGGCGCGATTTCCGATTTCGTCGCATTGGCGTCTCAGGATGTAATGACCAAAAACCTCCTACCGTCAGAGATGAGCGAGCAACCCGCCAACAACTACGCCATGCGCCATGATGCGATCGGCGGCGAAAACGATGCGCTGGTCGAAGGGTTCCTGCGCGGTTGGGCCAAGGGTGCTGCCGCTGGCCTAGTCGACCTTGATGTCACCCGGGCTATGGCGATGAAAGCGGATCCGGAGAACTGGGTCAACGAAGAGCTTGGTACGATCTTTTTGCAAGCGGCTCAAGGGCTTCACACCCCAGATGGCGACACCTACGGCGATCTTCGGGCCGATATCTGGGAAGCGGTTATTGCTGAAATGACCGCAGTTGGCATGATCAACGGCGACGTCCCCACAGGGGAAATCCTTAATCCTGTCTATATCGAACGGGTCAACAACTTTGAACAGTCAGACATTGAAGCTGACGTTGCGGCCTGGAAGGCCGACAACATGTAATTGGGCTGGGGCGCGGCGTTTGTCGTGCCCCGACCAATCAGGAGATTCAAGATGACTGACACCCCCGCGAAACCCGATGCGCGCGTTGCAGCGGCGACGGCACATTGGTCCCACCGGTTCTTGTCGAATGGCATTCAGTTGGCGGATTTTCAGGACGTGACCAGCAGCATCATAAGTTGGGACGATTGGTGCTCCGCCTGGGTTGCAAAAGGCGACGTGCATCATGCGCTTGGACGCGAAAGTGAAGCCGCCGATCTTGCCTTGAGTGCGGGCGAACATTTCACCGCCGCTGGTGTCTGTTATCATTTTGGCAAGTTTCTCTTCGTCCATGATGTTGCGCAAATGCGCGTGGCTCACGACAAAGCGGTTGAAAGCCGCAATCGAGCATTGCCTCTGCTTGACCCGCCGGGCGAACGCGTCGCAATCCCGTGGAATGGGGACACGCTATTCGGCAATCTGCGCAAACCGAGCGGCGTGCCGAGCCCACCTGTCGTTGTGATGATTATGGGATTGGATTCGACCAAGGAAGAGATGCACACTAACGAAGCGGTGTTTCTCGCCCGTGGCATGGCAACGCTCGCCTTCGACGGGCCGGGGCAAGGCGAAGCAGAATATGACCATGCAATCCTGCCAGAATATGAAGGCCCTGTCGGCGCGGTGATCGGCTACCTTGAAACCCGAAATGATGTTGATGCAGGCCGTGTTGGCCTTTGGGGCGTCAGCTTGGGTGGCTATTACGCCCCTAGGGCCGCAGCGTTCGAACCGCGCGCGCGCGCCTGCATCTCTTTGACCGGGCCATTCGATTTTGCCGAGGCATTCGACCGGGCCCCAGCTTTAACGCGCGAAGCCGTTATCGCCCGCACCAAGTCTGCGGATGCCGAGGCTGCTCGAAAGATAGCCGAGCGTATGTCGCTGGTCGACGTGGCGGGCCAGATCACCTGTCCGATTTATATCGTTGGGGGAAAACTTGACCGCGTGATCCCGCCCGAACATACCGAGCGGCTGGCCGCAGCCGTCTCTGGGCCGGTCGTGCTGAATATGGTTGAAGACGGCGGCCACGTGGCAAACAATCGCCCCTACAAGTACCGGACACAGGCCGCTGATTGGATGGCCGCTCATCTTTCGGCATAGTGCCAATCGCGGACCCCAAAGCTAAAGCTCCGGCAAATGGCGTCACCGAATACACACCGCCTCCTTGCTTGCCATTGGGCTGCCCAATTCCTCCGGTTGGCGGATATGCTTTGGCTATTCCATCAAACGTTGCCCTGGATAGAATTAATCCAATTTGGACAGCTCTGGCATCGCTGAGCTCTACACACGCGACAAAACTCGATATTGAGAATGGGAGCCTAGTCAGCCTGCGTTTCAGCGTCAGCATGGAGCCCCAAGTAAAAAACAGATCGCGGTAGATATCCATTGTGGATGAAATGGCGCGTGTACGGTCTATGCGAACGATTGCACAGCGTCGAGAACTGTTTAGAATGAAGTCTTGCAGAGTCGCCTTTTCAGTCGGATCTGACCATACCATTTTTTCTGTAATGTGCGCTAATCGCGTACCCCTAATGAAAGGCAAACTCATGTCAGATCATCCAGGAAATGCGCTTATGCCCAACCTGCTTACCCCGCAGGACATCGAGCCCAACTGGCGTTGGGAAGGCAAGATCCCCGCCTGGGGTCATACTTCAGTTGATTTTGAAAAGCGCGTCGATCATGACCGCCTGCGGCGCTACCGCTTGGGCCGGACACGCCAAGCCCTCAAGAACAGTGATTGCGGTACGCTCTTGCTCTTTGATGTGAATAACATCCGCTACGTATCCGCTACGAAAATTGGTGAATGGGAACGCGACAAAATGTGTCGCTTCTGCCTGCTGACGGGCGATGATGCCCCTTATGTCTGGGACTTCGGCTCGGCGGCGGTGCACCATAAGAAATACTCTGACTGGCTGGTACCGGATCATTGCCGCGCCGGTGTCGTGGGAATGCGCGGAACGATCCCGCCAAGTTTTGGTCTGATGAAGAAATACGCTGAAGAAATTGCGGGCCTGATTGAGGATGCTGGCATGAAGGATATGCCGGTTGGCGTGGATTACGCCGAAACGGCGATGTTCCACGCCCTGCAAGAGGCGGGCCTGAATGTTGTCGACGGA
>NZ_CALJXO010000362.1:0-13256 GCF_937988555.1 uncultured Boseongicola sp.
CGGGCATTTTTCTGATGGCGCGCATGTGGCCGGTCCTGTCTGGGACTCCAGAATGGTTTATGATCGTAACCACTGCCGGGCTGGTGACCATGGTGCTCGGTGCAGTGATTGCTCTTTTCAAGCATGACTTGAAGGCGTTGCTGGCGTTTTCAACCGTAAGCCATCTGGGCCTGATCACGATGCTTCTGGGGACCGGCACCGCCTTTGGTGCGATGGCGGCCGTGTTTCATATCCTCAACCACGCGACGTTCAAGGCGGCACTGTTCATGTCGGCCGGGATCATCGACCATGGGGCGCATACTCGCGATATTCGCCGTTTGGGCGGTCTGCGCAGCCTGATGCCCGTGACCTTTGTGATTGTGACGCTGGCAGCTCTGTCGATGGCGGGAATTCCTCTGCTCAACGGCTTTTTGTCCAAGGAAATGATGCTGGAGGAAGCGAACCACACGGCGCTGTTCGACGCGCCTTGGCTCGTGCCCGCTTTGGCGACGTTCGGCTCGCTTTTTTCAGCAGCCTATTGTTTCCGCCTGATCGGGCATGTGTTCTTTGGCCCAGTACGCGATGACTATCCTGCCAAGCCGCATGATCCCGGAGCGGGCCTGTGGTTGGCGCCTGCGATCCTCATCGTGCCTGTCGTGGTCATCGGTGTTGCGCCGTTTCTTGCTGAACCCTTTGTAAAGCTTGTCACCGCTTCGGTGCTGGGCGGCGCGGCAGAGGTGCCGACAGCGCATTTCAAGATATGGCACGGGCTGGTGCCTGCGCTGTTCATGTCCATCATCGCTGTGGTCGGCGGTTTGCTGATGCTCGCCATTTTCAAACCGGCGCTGCGCCTGTGGGAGACAACACCACGACCCGAAGCCAAGGTGATTTACGATGCCATCGTCGAGACGGCGGCGCGACTGGCTCAAAAACTGATCCTGCCACTGCACAACGGTGCGTTCACCCGCTATGCAGCCATCGGCACAATTACGATAGTTGTCGCGGGCTTTTACGCCTGGACCACAGGCACGGTTGGTGCGCCAACGCGCGCGATGCAGACTGCCGGACCGGTGCTTATTGCGGGCTGGTTAATGTTGGTGGCCGCGACCGCGGGGATGGTGTTTATGCATCGCAACCGCTTCTTGTCGCTTATCCTCATGGGGATTGTCGGCCTGATGGTTTCGATCGGTTTTGTCTTCTTGAGTGCGCCAGATCTGGCGATGACGCAGTTCACCGTTGAGGTGGTAACGATCATCTTGATGCTCCTCGCCCTCAACTTCCTTCCGAACCGTACCCCGGTGGAAAGTTCAGTGCTGCGTCGGATGCGGGACGCAGGCCTGGCCATTGCGGGGGGTCTGGCGACTTTTGCGCTGGCTTATCACTATCTTCTGCGCGATGCGGTTGGTGTCCCAATCTCGGAATTTCATCTGGCCAATTCCTACAAGGGTGGCGGTGGCACCAACGTGGTCAACGTCATTCTTGTCGATTTCCGGGGATTTGACACATTTGGCGAAATCATCGTGCTCGGCATCGCCGCCCTGCTGATCTACGCGCTGACAGAGACACTGCTAAGCGGGCCGGTGCGCGCGCGTCTGCTAAGACGCAAGCCGGACCAGGCACGGGCAGGAGACATGCACCCTATGATGATGGTTGTGCTGACGCGGGTTATGATGCCTGTCGTCTTGATGGTCGGGTTCTACATTTTTCTGCGTGGCCACAACGAGCCAGGCGGTGGATTTATCGCGGGCCTCATCGTATCGATTGCTGTGGTCATTCAATACATGGCCAGCGGGTTTGTGTGGACGTCGGCGCGGTTGAGATACCCCTACCACGGTGTCATTGGGGCCGGCGTTCTCATTGCCGGACTAACGGGCATCGGTTCGTGGTTCGTGGACAAACCTTTCCTGACCTCATATTTTACCTATGTCCGTGTCCCACCCTTTTATAAGTTTGAATTGGCCACAGCGGCGCTCTTTGATCTGGGCGTTTTCCTCTCCGTCGTCGGCGCCGTGATGTTGACGCTTGAAAGCTTCTCTCGTCTGGCGCGGCGTGCACATGCGCCCGACAGCGAGTATCCCATGGATATTGACCCATCCCGGGATGATCCGCCGCCTGTCACGGCCTCAAGCGAGGGCGTGTGATATGGAATTTCTGCTTTCATCTGCAATCGGCGTCATGACCGCTGCTGGGATTTACCTTGTGCTGCGGTTGCGGACCTTCCCAGTGATCTTGGGAATTTCTCTCCTGACATATGCCGTCAATGTCTTCCTCTTTACCTCTGGTCAGGTGACCGTTGGCGCACCTCCGATCCTGCGCGATGGCATAACCGTCTATACTGACCCGCTGCCGCAGGCTCTGGTGTTGACGGCTATCGTCATCTCCTTTGGCATGACGGCTGTTGTGGTGATGATCGGCCTTGGCGCTTTTCTTGGGTCGGATGATGACCATGTGGATGATCAGCCCGACATTCCGGAAGATCAGACGGAGGGCAAGTCATGACACATTGGCTTATTGCGCCCATTATTCTGCCGGCAATGCTTGCACCCTTTATCGTGCTTGCCGCGCGCCGTCACATCGGGATCCAGCGTGCATTTTCTGTCGCGGGTGTTGTGACGCTGATTGTCATTGCGGCGGGGCTTGCCTGGGGATCCTCTGACGGGACGATCATGCTGTACCAGTTAGGAGATTGGGCAGCCCCCTTTGGCATTGTGTTGGTGGGCGACAGGCTGTCAACAATGATGGTCCTGCTGACGGCGGTGCTGGCACTTTTTGTGCTGCTATACGCGATAGGGTCTGGCTGGGACGACCGAGGACGGCATTTCCACGCGCTGTTCCAGTTTCAGTTGATGGGGATCATGGGGGCGTTTTTAACAGGCGACCTGTTTAACCTCTTTGTTTTCTTCGAGGTGCTGTTGATCGCCTCCTATGGTTTGATGATCCACGCGGGCGGCAATGCGCGGCTGCGCGCCGGCGTGCAATACGTGCTCTTCAATCTCATCGGCTCGACGCTCTTTCTCTTTGCGCTCGGGTCAATCTACGCAGAGACCGGCACGCTCAATATGGCTGATCTGGCAAATCGGGTCGCATTGATCAGCCCTGATGAGACCGTTGGCATTCGCGTGGCCGCCGTCCTGTTGCTACTGGTCTTCGCGATAAAGGCCGCGGTTGTGCCGCTGCATTTCTGGCTGCCGTCAAGCTATGCCGAGGCGCCTGCACCCGTCGCAGCTCTTTTTGCCATCATGACAAAGGTTGGCGCTTACGCGATCATCCGGGTCTACACGATGATCTTTCCGCCTGATCTCGAAGTTACCGCTGGTCTGCACGACGTGTGGTTGCTGCCCGCCGCGCTGGTATCGGTGGCAATCGGAATGGTGGGCGTCCTGGCGGCGAAGCGGCTGGATCGGCTGGTGGCATTTTCGGTTATTGGCTCGATGGGCATGGTGATGATTTCGATCTCGCTCTTCAGTCCGGACGGCATCGCAGCGGCGCTCTACTACATCGTGCACTCGACTTTGGCAGGTGCTGCGCTGTTCCTCATTTCCGATCTGGTGCGCACCGGGCGGGCCGATCTGAACCTGACGCCGCAACCGCCCGTCGCGGGCGCTGCGCTGACAGCCGGTTTGTTTTTCGCAGGTGCGATTGCGATGGCCGGCCTGCCGCCATTGTCTGGCTTTCTGGGGAAACTCCTGGTGCTGGACGCCGCATTCGAGACGGACCACATGATCTGGATCTGGGTGATCGTCTTAAGCTCAAGCCTGATCAGCATTCTGGGTTTCGCGCGTGCTGGCAGCGTCGTGTTCTGGAAGGCAGCCAGTCTTGGCTCGCCGGAAGAGGCCCCTGTGATGCAGCGTCCCGCGACGATGTCATATATCGCAGTTGGCGGACTAATCTCGTTATTGGTGGCAAATACGGTTTTTGCAGGTCAGGTCCATAGCTATACCACCACTATGGCAGCCCAGCTTTTCGCCCCAGAACCATACATCTCTACAGTGGTAGAAACGCCGGGTAAGCTCAGTAAACCAGTGGAGGGTCATTGAAATGGCGCGCGCTTTTAATTGGCTCCTGCCGCACCCATTTCTGACCCTTATTCTGGCGATCGTATGGATGCTTTTGCAGAACGAGGTCTCTGCCGGCATGGCTGTTTTCGGCATCATCCTGGGGATAATCATTCCATGGGGTACGTCGATCTGGTGGCCAGACACCCCCAAGGGATTCCGTCTGAGCAAGATGATCACGTACAGCTTTATGGTAATGTGGGATATTCTGGTGGCCAATATACAGGTTGCCTGGATTGTCCTGACCGTTCCAAATGCAAAGCTAAAACCAGCCTGGATCGTCATACCGCTCGAACTGCGAGAACCCGAGGCCATCACTGTGCTCGCCGGGACGATTACGCTAACCCCCGGCACGGTCTCGGCGGATCTGTCGGATCAGGGACATAGCTTGCTGGTTCATGTGCTGCACACCGACGACCCAGATGCCGTGCGCGATGAGATCACAAGCCGTTACCAGCGTCGCTTATTGGAGATTTTCACATGATGTTTGCAACGGAGTTGATGAGAATTGCGCTCGCTATCACCTTTGTGACACTGGCGCTTGCCCAGATCATGTCGATGGTACGGCTGGTTCTGGGCCCGACCACGGGAGACAGGATCCTCGCCCTGGATACAATGGTGATCAATTCGCTGGGTCTGGTTATCGTGCTGGGCATTCACCAAGGCGTGCAGATCTATTTCGAGGTTGCGCTGCTGATTGCCATGTTGGGGTTTGTCTCCACCGTTGCACTCGCGCGGTTCATTCTGAGAGGGGACATCATCGAATGACCTTACAGATTATTGTAACTTATGCTGCGGCCCTCTCTTTGCTGATCGGGTCAGGTTTTGTCATTGTTGGCGTGATTGGGCTTTTAAAATTCAAAGACCCGATGACACGCCTACACGCTCCAACAAAGGTTGGGACAGTCGGGATCGGCATGCTGCTGGTCGCCTCGATTGCCAATTCGTTTATTCTGGGCGAACCTTCGACGCATGAATTATTGATCATGGCGTTTCTTTTTGTAACGGCGCCGATCTCGGCAAACTTCATTGCGAAGGTCAATATCCATCGCCGGGCCTGTGAGACACCGCCTTCGCCGCTGCGCGACGACACATGGTCAACACTAAATGTGCCTGAGGCAGACCGCGATATATAAATAGGAAGACCGGCGTTAGTAAGGTTTGACCCAATTGGGCGCGCGGCTGAAGTATTCGAGCGTCAAGTGATACGTCTCATGATTAAAGGCGTGGTCTCGGCGCGCCTATACTCCTTGCAGAGACGGGTTCGTCTTCGACGGGCGAGCCCCCAATGCTTCTACGTATCAGAGCATCTTGGCCCAGAACGACGATTTTCGGTGATGCCGGCTTTGAAGTGCCTGAAGATAACCTGCATGAGTGGGAAACCCGCGGTACTCTAAGATGTCTGCGTCGACTGATGTACAGTCCGCGAGGTGGTCGGCGGCTTGGCCGTATCGTGAAGACTGACCTTGCTCGAGCGCAAAGTCGATCATTGCACGCCAAAGCAGGGCAGCGGCAAGCGGATGCCTTGATCGGAGGGCCTCGGCTGTTGGTGTCAAAAGAAAATAGTGATCGCCGTTGATTTCATCTGCGCGGGTTTCGATCAACTGGGCGGCTGTCAGCAAGTCGGGCCAGTTGAGGCAGAAGTCCAGCGCAGTTGAAAAGTGTGGGAATGCGAGGACGTGTTTCTTGGCCAGATCCTCCGCCTCGACGTCCTCAAAATCCGGTAAAAGCTTCAGATAGTCGGACAGGTACGTGCGGTTCAAGGTTGCCGCAAAGCGAGCCCAACGATGCGCCTGTGCCTCTTCAATCCGCCCCAGACCAGCCAAGCTGAGGATATAAGCGTCGTTCCACGCCTCTTGTCCCAAAGAGGTCTCGTCCTGATCCGCATTGTGCAGGGCGTCCAGTGCAGCTTCGGCGCGGTTATCTGCGAGCAAAAGCATGGCGACTTTGGCCGCGATGTCGGTCCGTTTAAGATCCTTGTCGGAATACTGGGCGATATAGGCACCTGTATCGCCAGCTGCTGTCGCGATCTCTTGCAGGCACCATTTGACGAAACGTGCCTTTCGCCCCGCTGCGTGACTGTTGCCACCGCGCAGTTGGCGCAAAAATTGGATTGCTTCGTGATCGTCCGCGCCGGTCTCGGCAGGTGCCATTGCATAGGTCTGCACATTGGCCTTCAATCGCTCAAGCCCAGATCCCCCAAGTGTCGGTGCCATGAGTGCGATGATGCCGTCCCATTCGCCGTATCCGTTGTCCTGTACGACGGCCCAAACCCGGCCGGCCAGCGCGTCGGGGTCCAGAAGAGCGCGTGGCCCGATCCCTTCGAACTGCCCGATTGCCGCGCGAAAGACGTCGCCGACATCGCCCTTACTGTCGTCCACACGCGCATAGATGAAGGGGGCGATCTCGATGAACTGCCACAGAAGATCAAAAGCCATGGTCGGATCATCCGGAGCGATCTTTTCGACAATCATCGTCACTTGCGTATTGAGATCTTTGATCAGCGCTTTCCTTTTGCGCCATCCGACAAAGCTCGTAGATTTTCGCAAAGACAAAAGCCGCTTGCGTACGTCTTGCGCCAGCTCTGATGCGCCGAGGCTATGGCTGAGCTCCAAACGCAATCTACGCTTAATCTCAGCACTGCCGGTGCTGACCTCCATAAGCAGTGCGGCCAGTTGCTCTGCACCCAGCGCTTCAAGATTGGTTTTGTTCAGGGTCTTTTTAGACATACTCAGTTTTGTCATCTGGAACGGCGAATGGGAAGCAGGCGATAGCAATCTGCAGGTCGGCTTGGCGCGCAGCCGGTTTGAGCAATCAGCAGAGCAAGTTACTTAACCCTGACAAAAGCCTATTTGTAATGGGCGCGCCTATCTCCAAAATCTCGCACTCGTTTTCGCCAAGTTCTGTAGCTGCCAGTCTTAAGCGTATCGCGCATCAAGGATTTGACGTGCTTTTCGGCAATCCCGTATTCACGCTCAATATCTGCAAAGCCGACATGATCCGATAGTGCCATTTGCACGATCTCACTGACATGTTCTTGCGGAAGGTTTCGCGTTTTGCCCATACTGTCTGAAATAGCAGTCCGTGCCCTCAAGGCAAGAACACTAAGCGCGATACAGGCGCACACCTGCAACGGCGACGTCTGCCTGAAATTCCCGACCGATGGCAAGAATGCCGATCCGCCGCAGTTGTGTGGGGTCAAAGACGGCATCCGTTCTGTGTGGAATGA
Organism: uncultured Boseongicola sp.; assembly: GCF_937988555.1. Lineage (NCBI taxonomy): Bacteria > Pseudomonadati > Pseudomonadota > Alphaproteobacteria > Rhodobacterales > Paracoccaceae > Boseongicola > uncultured Boseongicola sp. Next base: position 7,264 of record NZ_CALJXO010000362.1, read on the forward strand.
CGGTGTTAAACGGGACCTGAAGCACCTGCCAGTCTTGTGGAGCTGTGAACTCGGCGCGGAAGGATTGCCAGGGCCGCGTCAGGTGGTCTGTCCGCAGGCGGATATCATAACGCTCGCCATTGCCACAGACATCCAGCTCAATGCCGTCCCAATTCCCCGCATTAAATTCAGCGTTGTCACGACGAACGTCGAAGGCGATTTGGATAAAACCACCATTGTTTTGAAGCGACACAGTCCCGCGTAAAATAACCGCCATGCGCCCCCGAAACATCTCCCGCGACATGCCACCTTTGGACACGCCGCCCATGACCCCGTCAGCCACGTATTCCCATCTTGGGTTAAGCTGCATCTCCGGTGTACCTCCGCATCTATCATAGTGTCAGCCTGCCCGAATGTCAGCAGATAGGCAGCCTGAGCGCAGTGATGAATTTGGCAAAGCCCACCGCGTGCGGCCAAAGTGAGGCCTATGCTAAACAGCGCTCCTTCAAGAAGCATAAGCAGGTATTCGCTGCGTCGGTAAATTTCAAAAAACGTAAATCCATCGCTTCGACAAAGTCGCAAAGTCCGTCGCTCAGACAGTAATTAGTGTTGCTAGAAGCTCACATCAAAGGATCACACTCGATTTTTGAGCATCGCTTTGTGTTTATGCAATGAAATTCGGCGGATTTTCGAGATCACACTGCGATTACCAAGGGCGTCTTGGGTCAGACACGAAGGTTCAACCCAATATCTGGACTATTCGGTATTCAGCGCGCAGTCAGCAGCGGGGCAACCAAGGGTGCGTGTGTCCAAAATATTCTTTGTGTCGACGTTCTTCGTGGTTGAGATTGATCAGCATGAAGGTCTCTGCATTGGGCTGAAAGCGGCCCTGACAGCAGGCTGATTTCACTATTAAAAGGGCCCCATATCTACCGGACAGATTACCAATAACGGCGCCGGACCATTGCCCAGACGAGATAACTTTGCCTGGATACCCGGCGTAGGGAGAAAAGTTCAAGTACTTGTGAAAATTAGGAGAATTAGTGTAGTTTGCTTGTTGATCGCTAGACCCAGCCCGGCCTGGCCGAAGGTGAACCATGTCATCCCGACTGGTCTTGCTGTAAGTCGTCCCTGGCCAACCACGGAGAGCCGCGTTGCACAGTTTTTCCCTACTTGACCTGTCGCCGATCCCTGAAGGCGGGACCGCAGCCGATGCGTTGAGAAATACGCTCGACCTTGCGCGGCATGCCGAGGCCAATGGGTATCACCGCTATTGGCTGGCAGAGCATCACAACATGCCGGGCATCGCGAGTGCTGCAACGTCGCTTGTCATCGGGCACGTCGCGGCGGGCACGAAATCCATCCGCGTCGGCGCGGGTGGGATCATGTTGCCCAACCATGCCCCTCTGGTAATTGCCGAGCAGTTCGGAACCCTTGCCACGCTCCACCCCGGACGCATCGATCTTGGACTTGGTCGGGCACCCGGCACTGATGGGGCGACCGCGCATGCTCTCCGACGGCATAGGGAGGCAAACGATAGTTTCCCGCAGGATGTCATGGAATTGCTGTCGTATTTCGACGAGGCGTCTGACGAAACGCGGATCCGTGCGATCCCCGGGCACGGCACCCACGTGCCGGTTTGGGTGCTGGGCTCCAGCCTTTATGGCGCGCAACTAGCCGCGCACCTTGGGCTGCCCTATGCGTTTGCCTCGCATTTTGCGCCTGCAATGCTTGAGAACGCGATCGCAACATATCGAACAACATTCCGTCCATCGCAGTGGCTTGCCAAGCCGTACTTCATGATGGCTGCCGGTGTATGTGCCGCTGAAACCGATGAAGAGGCATCTTATCTGCGCTCGTCGCAACTTCTGGCTTTCGCCCGCCTGCGTACGGGGCGGCCAGGTCAGCTACCACGTCCTGTGTCCGACCTCTCCACGGAAATTCCGGAACCGATCATGGCGCAAGTTGAACACGCGCTGTCATGCTCGGCAACCGGCAGCCCTGAAACGGTTCGACAACAGCTTGGTGCATTGGCCGCCAAGTACCAGCCTGATGAAATGTTGGTGACAGGAATGATCCACGATCACGCCGCGCGGCTGAAGTCCTTTGCGATATCGGCCGAAGCTCTAAGTGATATTGCGGGGGCAACAAGAGCGGCATAGGCATCATGCGCAGCCGTGCTCTCGTGAAGACTGCCCCCCGAAAGTCTTCTTGCAAAAATGCACCGCTGCTGTGCGCGCACTTGAATAAACGGCGCGCCGCACAAACCTCTGCAAACCTAAGTCACCGCACAAGACCAAACCTGAAAATGGCTTAGGAACGCCACTTCACTTGAGCGGAGGAGATAACTCATGACCAAACCAAGTTACCCAAAATATCCGACCCGCCACGGCTATATGTCCGAGAAGATCCAGTTAGATTACATCGCCTCGGCGATCGCGAAGGACGTGCTTCCAGCCGATGCACACAGGGTTGCGAAAATAGTTTCGCTCAACGCGTCAAGTGATGTGACCAAACCCGTTCAGTTTTGGCAGCTTTACTCATTGCTTGGGCAGGACCGTATCGTCAGTATCGTCAGCGACTTTTACCAACGCGTCTTTGCGGACGAGGACTGGTTTACGTCGGTATTTGCCCGGGTTGGTGGTATTGGCCACCACATAAATACACAAGCTGCGATGTGGATCGATGTGATGGGCGGCGGCCCCTATTACCACGGTGGCGAGTATCGGTTGAACTTTCATCACACGCACAATGCGATCCAGTTGATGAATGAAAAAGGGGCGGAACGTTGGACGAAACTTATGCTCGAGACGCTTGATCGTTCTGCACATCACATGACGGATGACCCGCGCATTCGTCCAAGCATCAATACGTTCCTGACCCATTTCATGGGCAAGTACTCTCAAGAGTTTGCTTTCGAAAATCGCAGCGTGTTCGGGCCAACCAATCCGGCGATCAAACGCAAGATCAACTTTCTGAACATGACCACACAGGCCATTGAAGCTCTGACGGAAGACGAACTTAGCAGGGCCCTGGAAGACCGAGGTGTCGACGTGTCAAAATACAAAGGCAAAGAAGGTCTGGTCAGCAAAGCGCTCATGATGTGATCTGAAGTCTAGTTGATCTGCGCCAATCATGGCGGCGGCGACTAGGCTCAGCGAACCAAAGCGCGCCAAAGAAGGGGCAGGGTCTGCGACCACTGTGATCCGATGGCTGCTTTGCGCCCAGCCACGACATTGGCGAAGACGGCAGGATGCAAAGCGCTCTACCCAAGCTCCAGGCTGGCCACGGCGCTGTAGGGTGGAAATTGCGTCATTGCGGGCGATCCTTTGACCATTTTCGCGGTCTCGAAGACCGGTTTAAATTGCATCTCAACTACAAGATCAGTGAGTGCTTTGCTTTTTTCCGGAATGTCGATGAAAGTGTTTTCGCTCCCCGACACAAATGGGCGCGAGCGAAGAAGTGCTGTCGCCTGATCGCGATCAAACGCTTGAAACGGCCCAACTTTCACGCCCTCGGCGCACTTGCGAAACGTGGCGTAGGCCACCCGGTCCGGATCGGTCCCTAGGATAATGGTTTTCCGGCTGGGCGTTGGCTTGAACCATTCAGATAAGTAGGCAGCCCTAGGATATCCGTTTGAGAACTCATCGAATTTGATCAATCGGTCAATACCTTCATCTGAAAGCGTCTGGCCACGTACATCTCCGCCCGGAATTATTCCGCAATAGCGAACCGTTTTTCCGACACTGACGAACCCGGATTTGGCATAATTTCCTTGCTGCTCCGGAACACCTTCAAGCGTCACGGAACGCCCGCCTGCGTGCAACATCGCTTCGTCCCAAAGCGCCTTTCCAAAGCCCAGCCCACGAAACTCCCGACGGCATATAAAAAGCCCAAGAAATGCGTTGTTGGCGTCGTGGTTGACGACCGAAATCGCCGCCACGATGTCGCCCTTCACTTCGGCCAGAAAAAAGCCCTTGGGGTCCGCCGCAATAAAAGCGGAAGCATCTTCGATCCCGGGGTTCCAACCCTCGTCCCGCGCCCATTCCAAAACCATCCGAAGATCGTTCAGGTTCATCGTTCGTATTCTCACAACGACAAGGCCTCTTTCAGGCTGCGCATCGGGATTGCGCGTTCGCGCAAATCAAGCGCTGAGTGCAAATCCACGAGATGGCTGTGCATCAGTTCTTCGGCCAGAGTCCCATCACGATTTGCAATTGCTTCGACCAAAGCGTGATGCGCGTGCTTTTCGCACAAGGCACTTTCGCGCCGCCAATACAGCGCGATGATCAACGATGAACGCGCAATAAGCGCTTCGATAAAACCGGCGATTGTCGATTGATCGGCAATCTGCGCGATCTCGATATGAAACTGTCCCGACAGGTGAAGCGCTGCGCCGTTGTCGGCATTGGCGAGGGCATCGTGTTCGTTCGCAATGTGCTTCTTCAGACGCTTGATGTCTGATTTGGTGGCGCGGGCCGCCGCGCTGTGCGCCGTGCGCGGCTCGATCAGTTCGCGCGCCTCAAAAACTTCACGTGCCTCGCGCAACGAGGGCTGCGCAACAAAGGCGCCGCGGTTTCTGTGGATTTCTACAAGGTGGTTTTGGGCAAGCGAGCGCAGCGCGGCGCGAATGATTGTGCGTGAAACACCGTACACCTCGCCAAGTTCGTCCTCGCCCAGCTTAGTCCCCGGTGCAATTCGGTGCTGGTGGATGGCCAATGTCAGGGCCGTTCCCACGTCATCCGCCTGCAAAGTGCGTTTCTTTGTCGTCGGTGCGATTGTGGCAGTGCTCATAACAGCCATTCATTGCAGAGGACGGACGGAGCCTCAAGCGGTGGAATTTTGTACAATACTTGATTCTAGATTGTATACAAAATTGTGCCCGAGTTTTCACCAAAGCTTGGAAATTTGCGCTTCAAATTCCATCATGTTCGGTTTTCGGCCCGCCGGAGGCGCGCGAATCCTTCCCTCTTTGACCTTGAGCCGTGCGTGATTGGTGAATGAAGATGAGAAACTCATGAGCGCGCTCAGCGATGATCTGGAACTTGTGAAAGTGACCAAGCGCTACGGCGCGACCGTTGCGGTGGATGCGGTCAACCATCACTTCAAGCCCAACTCATACACATGTCTGCTTGGTCCTTCGGGGTGCGGCAAGTCCTCTACGCTGAGGATGATGGCCGGTCACGAAAGCATCTCCGATGGTTCCATCCTGCTTGGTGGCAAGGACATCTCGCACTTGCCGCCGGCAAAGCGAGGCACGGCGATGATGTTTCAGAACTATGCTCTTTTTCCCCATCTAAGCGTGGCCGAGAACGTTGCCTTCAGCCTGAAGATGAAGGGGATTGATCCCGGCGAACGTGCGAAAAAAGCGGGTGAAATGCTGGAGCTTGTCGACCTCTCTGCGCTGGCTGATCGGCTGCCGGATCAGCTTTCCGGCGGACAACAACAAAGGGTCGCCTTGGCGCGGGCCCTGATCACCCGACCACAGGCGCTTCTTTTGGATGAACCGCTGTCCGCACTTGACCCATTTCTGCGAATTCGCATGCGGAGCGAGCTGAAAAAGTTACAACGCGAGCTGGGCATCAGCTTTTTGCACGTCACGCACGGACAGGACGAAGCCCTGGCTTTGGCAGATGAAATTGTCGTCATGAACAATGCCGTCATCGAGCAGGCCGGCCCAGCACGCGAGGTCTTTAACGCGCCAAAGACCGCCTTCGTTGCGCAGTTCATGGGCGGCCACAACGTCATCGCCCTGGCGGATGGAAAATACGCGCTGCGCTCGGATGCAGTTCGTCTCACGGACGTCGGAAGCGGCAAAATGGACGCCCACATCACGGCCGTCGAATATCAGGGCACGCATGTGTCCGTTCTCGCCCGGATAGCGGGGGATCAGGAAGTGACCGCTTTACTGCCCGATGACGTATTTTTCGCCAAACCTCGAAACCCAGGCGAGCCAATCGGTCTGCTCTGGGATCAAGAAAACCTTCACACACTCACGATGTAAATTACCGACA
>NZ_CALJXO010000363.1:0-5724 GCF_937988555.1 uncultured Boseongicola sp.
CATGTGTGGTAAAATTTGTGTGGCTGAAGTCGAAGAGATTGTGCCAGTTGGCAGTCTCGACCCTGACAACATCCACTTGCCCGGCATCTATGTCAGCCGCCTCATTCAGGGCGATCACGAAAAACGCATTGAACAGCGCACGACAAGACCGCGCCCTGACGGGGCAGCACGCAAGCCGGAGGACGCATAATGCCCAATGACGCAAAAGGCTGGGATCGCAATCAGATGGCCGCGCGCGCGGCGAACGAACTTGAAGACGGCATGTATGTGAACCTTGGCATCGGAATCCCGACGCTTGTGGCGAATTATGTGGGCGACAAGGACATCACGCTTCAATCCGAGAACGGCATGTTGGGCATGGGTCCATTTCCGTTTGAGGGCGACGAAGATCCTGACCTGATCAATGCGGGTAAACAGACGATTACCGAACTAGACCGCACGGCGTACTTCGACAGTGCGCAGTCCTTCGGCATGATCCGGGGCGGCAAGATTGCCGCGGCTATTCTTGGCGCGATGGAAGTTGCGGAAAACGGCGACCTCGCAAATTGGATGATCCCCGGCAAACTGGTCAAAGGCATGGGCGGCGCGATGGATCTCGTGGCTGGTGTCGGGCGTGTGATCGTGGTGATGGATCACACCAGCAAGCACGGCGATTCCAAGATTCTGAAAGAATGCACCTTGCCACTGACCGGCAAGGGGGTTGTGGATATGATTATCACCAACCTCGGCGTCCTTGATGTGGTTGAGGGTGGTCTCAAAATTGTTGAGCTTGCCGACGGCGTGACCGAGGCGGAAATGCGCGCGGCAACGGCCGGAACTATTCTTTAGGGACTGGCCAAATTCACAAAGAAATCAGCGTCTCTAAGGGGCGCTCTTTGCGGGTTCAGGGCGAGTCTGAGGCTGATCTGACGTTTTTAATTGCCGTCGTCTAAGTCATTGCGGTTCATACCGCTGTCCGAAAGCATTTTTCGGCACTGGCGCAGGCGTAAAGCTTGTAGAAAATGGGTTGCAGACGCAATAGCCGAAGCCTTGAGGGTTATCCCTCTCTGCCATTTTGTGAATGCGCCACACGCCAGCCACCCGCAATGGGCAGACGCGTTCAGCGTATAACCGCAGCTTCGAACCTATGCTGGGCTAAAACGCCGAATAACTGTTTATAAATCCGAAACAGCTTCATATTGTTGCCTAGATCTGTTGCTAATCGACAGGCAATGGCAATGAGCAGTCTTTCACACCCACCTCGCGCATCCAACCCAGCGCCCCCATCGCGCCGCTGGCGTGACTTTGTGTTGCTTGGCGGGCTGGTCTTTTTGGTACTGGCGGGTCTTGTGGGCCTTGCAGTTGCAACGGGATGGGAAGACACCATGGCCGCTTTGCGTAGCCTGTCGGTAGCTGAAATCATTGCTCTTTTGGTGCTTAGCCTTGTTAATTACGGCCTTCGCGGCGTCCGCTGGCATCTCTTTGCGAACCGACTTGGGCTTCCAACGCAATTGGGGCAGAATCTGCGCCATTTCCTTGGTGGCTTCGCCATGTCCGTGACGCCCGGCCGGATCGGTGAGCTTGTCCGTATGCGCTGGCTTCAACGCGAATCCGGGTGGGCCTTTGATCGAACTGCGCCCTTGGTGCTGGTTGATCGCTCATCAGATCTCGCCGCGATGGCAATCCTTCTTGCGCTGGCCCTTGCGTTTTCAACGACCGGCGTCGTCGGCGGAGCGCCGGTTGCAATTCTTGCGCTGATCGCAGCCTTTGTCGCCACACGCCCGCGACTGATGCGAATGGCTGGTGACACTGCGCATTTGGCAAGCGCACGCCGCTTTCCACGCCTGTTTGCGCGTGTCCGCCGCGCTTCGAAATCACTATCAGCCTTCCAGGGCCCCACTGTGCTTGTGGCCGCCGGAGCGCTTGGCGTCATCGGTTGGCTGGCGGAAGGCTGGGCCTTTCATCTTTTGCTGGTTTGGATGGGAGCAGACGTTGGCTTCTGGAGCGCTGTCGGCATCTTTATCTTTGCGACGCTTGCCGGTGGCCTGACAGGTGCACCAGGCGGTCTTGGCGGCGCGGAAGCCGCAATGGTTGCCCTTTTACTGGGCTACGGTGTTCCGATTGAAATTGCCCTGCCTGCCACACTTATCATCCGCTTAACCACACTCTGGTTTGCCATCGCAATCGGCCTTCTCATCTTCCCTTTGGCGGAACGACGCTCGAAAATGAGTACAATATGACTTGGAAAACAACGGACTATACCGGCTGGGGTCGCGTTCACAGCGCGACCGGGCAACTTGCCCGGCCAGAACGCACAACTGCTCTGGCGGCGCTGGTGAAGGCGACGCCTGCTCCCGCGCTTGGCATGCGTCGCAGCTACGGCGATGCCTGCCTCAACGACGGTGGTCGCATGATCGACATGACCCGGTTGGACCGAGTCCTTGATTTTGATCCGCAAACCGGTGCGCTTCATGTCGAAGCGGGCGCACAAATCGGCCAGCTTCTGAAAATTTTTGCGCCGAAAGGCTGGCTGCCCCCGGTGATGCCGGGGACTGGACTTGCCACTGTTGGCGGCGCCATCGCAATGGATGTCCACGGCAAGAACCACCACGGTGCAGGATCCTTTGGGGTCCATGTGACGGAAATTACTCTTATGACGCCCAATGGTCCCAAGGTCCTGACATTAAAAAAGAACATGACCCTTTTTAAGGCAACGATTGGTGGGCTGGGGCAAACCGGGCCGATTGTCTCAGCGCGCCTGCAGATGTTGCGTGCCAAAGGCGATGTCATGATCGTAACCGAGCGTCGAGTCGAAGGCTGGGATGAATTTCTGGCCCTGCTGGACGCCTCGGAGGCCACATATACCGTAGGTTGGATTGATGCGACGGCGCGCGGCGATCAGCTGGGACGTGGCATTCTGGAAGAAGCCGAAACCGGGGCTGGACGGGTGCCCGCCGCCAAGCGCGGCAAACGTATTCCGGTTGATGCGCCGGGGTTTGCCCTCGCGCCTTCAGTCATTCGGATGTTCAATGCCGCATACTGGCGGCGTGTCCCTGACAAGGGGCGCACAGTGGTCAAACCGATTGACGACTTCTTTTTCCCGCTCGATAAAGTCCATGACTGGAACCGTCTGTATGGCAAAACCGGGTTTCATCAATTCCAATGCGTCGTTCCAATCGAGGCCGCGGACGCCCTTCGCGCAATGCTCGAGCGGATCGCGGGATCAGGACTGGCCTCGCCCTTGGCTGTCTTGAAACGCATGGGAGCCGGCCGCGCCGGCTATATGTCCTTCCCGATGGAGGGTTATACACTGGCGGTCGATTTTCCGAACCGAAGTGCCGCCGCGCGCCTCATCGGCGAGCTAGAAGCCGCAACTGTAGACGCTGGCGGACGCATCTATCTCGCGAAGGACGCCCTTGCAGGGCCGGAAACGGTGCGTGGGATGTATCCTGACTTTTCTGTCTGGAGCAAAGCCGTGAAATCAGCCGATCCCCATGGACACTATATAACAGACCTCGTCCGCCGCCTTAAACTGAGGGCAGCATGATGTCTCAAACGTGGATCATTCTTGGTGCCACATCAACAATTGCCCGCAGCTTCGCCCGCCTCGCCTCGGAACGGGGGGACGGTGTTCTTCTGGCAGGCCGCGATACGGTTGATATGAAAGCGACAGCAACAGACTGCGCGGTCCGCGGCGCGCCTTTGGCGGAAGTTATCGCCTTTGATGCACGCGATAGCCGTAGCTTTGCGGCTATTCTCAAACGAGTGGACAGCATCGAGGGCACACTCAGTGTTGCGGTCTTTGTGGGGTCAATGCCGTCCCAGGACGAAATTGACGCGGATCCCTCACTGATACTTGGGACCGTTACCGACAATTTTACCGGTCCGGCCGAATTCCTGACCACGATCGCACCGGTCCTTGAAGCGCGTGGAAGCGGTGTGATCGCGGGTATCGGGTCCGTCGCCGGAGATCGCGGGCGGATCGGAAATTATGTCTACGGCGCTGCGAAGGCAGGTTTTCACACATATCTTTCGGGATTGCGCAATCGCATGGGCCGCAAGGGCGTTCACGTGATGACAGTCAAACCTGGCACGGTTGATACCGCAATGACCTGGGGAATGGGCAAGCTTCCATTCCTGGCTCAGCCCGAAAAAGTGGCCGCAGATATCCTACGCGGTGCGGACCGCCAAAAGGACACTCTATATACACCGCTAATTTGGTGGCCGGTTATGACGGTTATTCGCCTGATCCCGGAACGCGTTTTCAAGAAGCTTAAAATCTAAAAAGAGTGACGCAAGCGGCGCGTTATTGATTGGCCGAAACTACGCTGGGGCCCACAAAAACGCAGCCGTCGGTGACAAGTTGGGGCGGCGTCAAGCACAGGCCGCGCGCCACGTTCCAGGCGGCAAGCACTTTTGGGACATAGGCGCGAGTTTCTGCGAAGGGCGGAACGCCTTCATGTGTGTCAACCGAACCTTCTCCGGCGTTATAGGCCGCAAGCGTCAAAACGGGATCCCTGTCGAACCGCTTAAGGAGCCAATCAAGATAGGCGACCCCACCGCGAATGTTGTCGCGGGGTTCGAGGCTGTCACCAACGCCGAACCGCGCCGCGGTGGCCGGCATCAGTTGCATCAAGCCCTGCGCACCGGCATGGCTTTCCGCATCGGAACGGCCTGCGCTTTCGATTGCAATCACGGCAAGAACCAACGCTGGCGACACTTCCGTGCCAATAGTCGAGGTCAAGATATCAATGCCGTGGCGCTCGGAGATAGTTTTTAGCGTTTGCAGTCTTGGCGTGCCAACTTTGGTCGCGCCCCGCTGGACGGCTATCAGCGCGTCCTGGAAGCGCTCTGCCCCATCAACTCCGCGTTTCGGCGATACCGCCTGCCAATACCATGAGAAGTCCACAATACCCGCAGGCACAAGTCCAGCCGGAAGCTGCAAGGCGGCGGCTGGTCGCGGATCGCCGGGGCGGCGCGGATCGCCTCCGGGCGTTATGCGGAACAATTGCTGGTCCGGATCAATTTGCACGGTTATCCGAGAGGAGCCGTTTGCATTGGGCACCCCTACGCGCTTGAAGGTGAAATCCCCTCCGGCCTGCGACGTCTGCGCCGTTGCAACCGCACCATTTACGATCAACGCAAGCAAAGCACAGGCGGATAGTCGAGAAATATACAAAAGATTCATCTCTTTCATTCACTGAATACACAAAGATGTCGCAAAAGACCGACTTTGACGCCAGCTCTTTTGGACGGATTGTTCTCGAGTTCCGGAAAGTGATGCTATCACGGCATGCTTTAATGCCTCAATTGAAACGCTCCCGACCCATGAATCCTTACTTTTCAGCAACTTAGAAAAAACACTCTCTCCCACTTTACCGAACGAAAATTGTACGATGCGGGTCAAACTCTCGCCCCAATTCCGGGGCCATATAAGCCCATGCCAAGACGGCAATGGATCGATCGTGAGAGGCCGATCCGCTAACGCGTCAAGGTCTTGTTTGAAACTAAGCGTACCCTAGGAGGGACACATGAACGTATTTAACATTTTTCTCAACGACGAATCTGGTGCCGTAACGGTTGACTGGGTTGTTCTAACTGCGGCCATCGTTGGCCTCGGCATTGCAGTTCTGACTTCGGTCGGCGGCGGCACGACTTCGCTTGCTAGCAAAGTGTCAGGTTCTCTCGATGGCACGACAATGCCTACTACGGTAATGCCCAACTTTAACTAATCAGTTAATTTTC
>NZ_CALJXO010000364.1:0-9191 GCF_937988555.1 uncultured Boseongicola sp.
AATTTGCAACGCCATCTGGTCTCCCGGCGAACTCTCCATCAAACTCGCGCCAGGTCATTCGCTGAGTGGTTCGAAATTGCGGCTGCTTGATCTGGGGTAGCGTCGGCTATTTTGGTTCAACTGAGTTAACGTGACAAAGCCCTCATGGCTTACCGAACGAACAATCGCTTGCCCACCTTCGCGGACTGTGACCCGCTCGACCCGAACGGTTTGCTGCGCCTTCGCCCGGTATCGCTTCAGAGCATCCATCTGCGTTGTGTAGGTTCGTGCCAACTTATTGAACGCGGCGCTCCGCCGCATCTTGCTGGGGAATGGTGGTGACGTGATTGAGCCGTCGCCCCATCATCATCGAGGCTTGGTGTGTCACAGCCATTTGTGCCGCCAGCATCGCTTCCACCTCATCGCGCGGTTCAATCGAAGCAACCACGCCAAGTGCAAAGTTTGTCGCCCGTTCAGAAATAGAATGACCAGACTCGCCAAGCGCGGACAATTGGCTGAAAAAGCCATCGAACACGCGACTGTCGCTCGTACCCAGCTCAACCATTGATCGGGCAAAACAGGCGGCCTTGTCGTCGTGGTTAAATTCGACGGTCAGATGTCTTGTGTCCTCGTCGAAGTCCATCGTCAGCTTCGGACCAGGTGTGCGCCTTGAGACCTTCGCCGCCAGCCTATCAACCGCTTCTGCATCCGTGAGAGCCGTATGCGACGTCTTCACGGCAATAGCCTCTTTTGTGTTCGTTTTTGCACTGCCATGAGTACACCTACCGCAAGATGGGTTCTCTCTTTATTCTACCAAACCCAAACCTGCTATTGAACCGTTATGGCAGAAAAAAGAGGCTGTAAGGGCCGCTCAGAAGACCTCATCCCTGAAGACCGAGTTTCTTGGACCAGGGAAACGTGGGAAGACCGAGAGGTGGTCGCAAAACTACCAGGCGGTACGTGGATGCTTCGCGAGGCAGCAGCAATTCTGGGTCTCCCTGAGGAAGCAGTCGATAACCTTCTAGGTGGCTAAGGACTCTGCCAGCCTCTTACACCGGGGCTGGCAGAGCGGCTGAGACCGTTGCTAGCCAGCCGGTTTAAATTTTGCCATTATCCGCCCGGCTTTCTTCCACGCATTAAGGAATTGCTCGCTGGTGAACGCTTGCGCTGTCTTCAGGTTTGATACCGTGCCTGCTCCTAACAGGGAGTGGTTAGTATTAGTGTTCCATTTCAGAACCGAAGGACCGCTCGAAAACGGGTCTGACGGGGACCAATTCGGAACCATGAGAGGCCCTTGGGTTCTGGTTCGGAACCATGGACGGGGCTGACGGTTCCGTTTCAGAACCGCGTTCTGTTTTTGCAAGGGAGCCCCACAAGCTATCCGAAGGCATCAACTCAACATGCCGACTCATTTTCTGGCTTTTGAGATTCGATGGATTTCATGCTACGTAGGGGACGCAAAATGAACGATTGGAGATTCGAATGTGGGACATTGGGGACTTCGTTGCAGACTGCCGAACTGCTATCGACAAGGACGCTTCGCACAAAGCCGTTTCCGAAGTCATCGGCAGAGCAATGAGTGATACTTCAGCCGTGGTATCTGCACTTGGTGAACCAACTGAAAGCGGCATTATTCCAATCTACCAGTCAGCGGATTTGACAATTGTAAATGTAATCTGGAAGCCTGGAATGACTATTATGCCCCACAACCACGAAATGTGGGCAGTGATTGGGATTTATGGCGGCAGAGAGGACAATATATTCTGGCGTCGAGTAAAGGACGACCCGGATGGCCGAATTGAAGCGGCCGGGGCCCGTGCGCTATCAACAGGCGAATTTGCTCCTCTCGGTAAGGACATTATTCACTCGGTCACCAATCCCATCCCGAAACTGACAGGCGCAATTCACGTCTATGGCGGTGACTTTTTCGAGGCCGAAAGAAGCGAGTGGGACCCCGAAATTTTAACTGAGCACACTTATGACATGTCCAAAGTCAAAGCGATGTTTTCAGACTAAGAGGCTCCCGCCCAAATCTTTGAATTGGGGATAAGTGCGTGAAGCTCGCGTGACGGTTGTCGCCCGGATAGCTTAAGGGACTTGGATCACCCCCATCGAAGCTTCAATCTGAGCCCGTCCACCGCCGTGTTTTCTGGAGTGAAACGACCGAAGCCGATGGTTCAGCGTCCTTGTAAATCACGGGCTGCGTAAATAGCTACATTATACAATCATAACAATGTTGAAGGGAGGCTATTATGACCAAGCACATCTTAGACCGAAAGCGTGTCCCTAGCAGATCAGCGAAGTCCGTTCAGTATGTTCGGATTGAAACTGCCGAGCGCCCTCATCAGCAGTCAAAGGTGCTTCAAAAGCAACCGCACCAGACAGATACGCAGACGCGCGCAAAGCGCTTTCTCGATATCGACCGAAGAGAGAAAAATGCGCCTTTTGTAGGCTGAAGTTCCTCATCTATTCCCCGCACGCCCTTCAGGCATGGGCAAACAGAGTCTCTTGGCTTTAAGAGATGCGTCCGTTTTCACACCTTGCTTCGATTGTCGAGGCTTCCAGAAGTGCCAATCATTGGTTGCAACCTGCTTGCCGCGTGTCGTTTGCATCGGCTTTGTTGTCAGCCGCCATTCATGTGCTTTGCGGTGATACCAGTTGCCTTTCGTCACCAGAACAATGAATCCCTTGTCCTCTTCATCTGCGATGTGTTCGTCCTTTGCTATCACCCTGTCGAAGACCCTGCGGTAGCTGACCACACGGACCCAGAACAATGGCGGTTTTACGTTTTGCCAGTTGTGGGGCCAAACGTCGCCGTTACCCCAAAAGAACTCGCAGCAGCAAACGCGCGAGTCATCCGAACAGGAAAGCAATCCGTTTGTCAGCGCCGACCTGGAACTCTTGAGCGGGGCCTGCGAGGTCGCCCGCCCGTTGCGCCGTTAACTCTCAGTGAGCTGTCAGTTGATGTGCCAAAGACCCTCATCCTTGGCTGAATGTGGTTATCGGCTTTGAGCCGCAGAAATGTAGCAATGACAGGATATACGAAGAGGAAGTCGACCGAGCCTTGTTCGGCAAAGACTGCGAAACAACCCCAAGTCGAAGGAGTATGAAAATGGCGAAGTGTCCAAATTGCCAAAAGACCGGCTTTGGTTTTCTAGAGATTAAAGGCGGAATGTAAAGAGGCTGCCAAGACTGATGATGTCCGTCGCGCGGAAACCGAAGCCAGAGTACGCACAAAAGCGGCAGCTTCTGGAATGATACTCACCACGGAGACCACCGTCGGCAGAGTTGAACGCCTCGGCATTGTGGCCACGGAAGTTGTGCTTGGGATGAACATCTTCCGAGATGTCCTCGCCAATGTGAGAGATATATTTGGAGGGCGAAGTGGCGCAGTACAAAAGACGCTCGATGAGGCACGCGAGGCGGCTTTTGATGACCTTCGGATTAAGGCTGCCGAACTTGGCGCGGATGCAGTGATTGCTGTCGATATTGACTACCATTCGATTTCCACTGGCAGCTCGGTAAATATGATGATGGTTGCCGTAAGCGGTACAGCCGTAAGGCTCAGCTAACTGCGCACCAGCAGGGAGTGGTTAGTATTAGTGTTCCGTTTCAGAGCCGAAAGAACGGCTGAAAAAGGCTCTGACGGGAGTCCGGTTTGCGGCGCAAAGCCGCCGTTCGATGCGGCTATCACGTATGTCTGCAGTGCGGAGAGGCTGTGTGAAAACTATCGAGAGCTTTTACAAATGCCAAAAATTCCCAGATTTAGGTGCGCGCTGGTCGAGCGGAACCATCAAGTTAGCAACTCCCGAAAACGAGCGGCGCAAAATCGTGAAGAATCCCGAGTTTTCACACAGCCTCCGGACAATGCCGACCTTCGTTTTTCGCCATAGGAAGGGAGTGACGGCACCTTAGTCATCGACCGCACCGCATTACACTTGTTGCATTGCAGCGAAAAAAGCGGATGTTCACAAACGGCGCCTTCGCCGATCAGATAAGCGACGCTCTAGTTGCACAACGTAGTAGACTGGGAACCGACCACTTGCCCGCGATACCATCGTCCCGATGCATTTGGGGCCGTGGATGCACTACCAAATAAGCAGGACCATTCGCTGAGGTCTTCTCGATCTTCGAGCGTGAGGCAATGAGCTAGCGGAGGACAAGAACCGGCCGCTTACTCAAAGCGATAACCTCGGCGGTCTGGCTTCCGAGTAGCATCCTTTGGAGCCCGCGGCGGCCATGCGATGCCATGACAATGAGGTCGCACTCTTCAAGCTCTGCGGTGTTCATGATGCCTTCAGCGGGCTTGCTATCCTTAACGTGCCGGGTTTCGGAGACCACACTCGTTGACGCCGCCCGGTTCGCTGCCTTCTCGAGAATTGCCTTAGCCGAACGCGCGACTGCGTCTTCGTAGACCGCAATCGCATCAAGTGTTCCCGCTTGGACATCGTCGGCCATCTCAAGCGGGGACCAAGGCTCTGTCACAGTCACAAGGACGATTGTAGCCCCAACAGATTCAGCAAGTCGGAGGCCGTGCTCGACTGCCTCCCCGGCTAGGTCAGAGCCGTCTGTTGCGATAAGAATTTTGCTATACATGGTTCGCTCCCTTCAGATTAGCAGAGGTTCCGATACGTGGCCGCTGGCGCGGCATAGGAACAATCTCGCAGGAACGCGGGGCCCTGAACATGATCTTGGTCAAGGACGGATTTCCGCTTCGGGCCAATTATGTTGAAAAACTCCAAAATCTGAAAATCCCAAATTCCCGTAAAAACCTCAAATCGTGTCAATGTCAGCTAAGATAGTGAACCAGGCGACGCGACGCGGCCTAGCAAGATGAAAAAGTGTGTCACACGAAAAAAACCGACTTGCAATGAATCTCAACTTGTCCCAAATACCACGTCAGACGCCAACGCACGCACCTCTGACCGGTGGCATTCAACACACAAGTGTTTATGTAGCGACGGTAACGTCTCCCTTGAACCTGAGCGGTCTATTTGGCCGAGTTTACTGGAGATGAACGATGAATGTGCATGTCTCGCCAATGGCGGGGTCTATTCCCAGTACGACCCTAGACCGCCTTGACGCCTATTTGGCCACCCATAGCTTTGATAAGCCGACATTGATTATGGATCTGAACCAGGTCGAAGCCCAGTACCGGGCTTTGAAATCTGGACTTGGCCGCGCCACAATTCACTATGCGGTGAAAGCGAACCCAGCGCGTCAAATTCTGTCTCGCCTAGCGACCCTCGGCTCGCGTTTTGATGCCGCGTCCCGCGCTGAGATCGAAATGTGCCTCGAAGTCGGTGCGCATCCGTCTGAAATATCCTTTGGCAACACCATCAAACGCGCCTCGGATATTGCATGGGCTGCCAATCAGGGCATTGTCCTTTTTGCCGCTGACGCAGATGAGGAGCTGGAAAAGCTTGCCCAAAACGCGCCCGGTGCTTCTGTATACATCCGATTGCTGGTGGACGTATCCCAAGCGGACTGGCCGCTCTCGCGTAAATTTGGCTGTGACCGGGACACAGCTTTGCGGCTGTTGGATCTCGCCAAGTCCCTTGGGTTGAACGCTGTTGGATTTTCGCTCCACGTCGGCTCCCAGACAAGGCGGGCCGAAATGTGGGGCCCAACCTTGGATACACTTGCCGCAATCTGGGCAGAGGCCAGAAATGCCGGACACGCTCTCACAATGCTCAATATTGGGGGTGGGTTTCCTGCCTTCTACTGCGAGGACATTGACGCACCAACAGCCTACGCCGCCAAAGTAATCGAAATGATCGAGGCACGGTTCCCTCATGTCGCCCATATTATGGCCGAGCCCGGCCGCGGCATGGTAGCAGAGGCAGGGGTTATTGCAGCCGAGGTTTTGTTGGTGAGCCGTAAATCAGACCGTGACATCCACCGATGGGTATATCTTGATATAGGGCGCTTCTCAGGCCTGGCGGAAACCGAGGGCGAAGCCATTCGATACCAGTTCGAAACACCGCGCGATGCTGACCCGTCAGGGCCTTGTATCGTGGCCGGACCAAGTTGCGACAGCGCCGATGTTCTCTATGAAAAACGCACAGTTGCCCTGCCGCTCACGCTCAAATCCGGTGACCGTGTCCTGATCCGCAATACTGGTGCATACACCACAACCTATGCATCTGTCGGCTTCAACGGTTTTCCACCGCTAGATCTTGTTGTGATCTGACGATCAAAACGCTTGCGTAGGAAGCGCACCAATCCAATTTTCCAAATTGCGGTCACTTCGTCTGAGGGCCGTCGCAATGCTCACACCGTTGTTATCTATAGCTCAGAGGGCGATACAAACCCTTGCTGCGCGCGTTTGGTGAATGGTCTTGGCGCGTTAGCACCGAAAGCGGTCTTTGGATTATCTTTCACGAACGGCAGATTTGTCCGGAGGCCGTGTGAAATCTATCGAAAGCTTTTACAAATGCCAAAAATTGCCAGATTTAGGCACGCTCTGGTCGAGCTGAACCGTCAAATTAGCAACTCCCGAAAACGAGCGGCGCTAAATCATGAAGAATCCCGAGTTTTCACACAGCCTCTCCGCATAGCTGACATCGGGGATGGTCGCAGCGAATGACGTGTAAGTACGGGGCGGAAGCCCTGTGTAGCCCGCGGCAAGGTTTCCTCGTTCGGCCAGCCATGGTATTTCGTCGTTTCAGGAGGAGGCTGTCATGATGAAAATGCAACTGCATCACGTGTCGTATCCAGTTAGGGATGTTGAGGCGTCAGCCGCCTTCTACGAGGGTCTCTTCGATTTGACGCGGTTGTCTCGTCCACCATTTCCGATACCGGGAGTCTGGCTTGGTTGTGACGATCGCCAAGTCCATCTCGTGTTCAATGAATCTGGGACATATCGCGCTACCACATCACCTGATATCGCCGATGTTCACTTCGCATTCCGGACGGATGACTTCGAGGGAATGGTTGAGCTCTTGAAGGCGGCTGGATTTAGCGATGACCTGCCGGAGAATGACAGAAAACGAGTACTGATCATTCGCGAAGGTCTTGCCGGCTTTCCGCAACTCTATCTGCTTGACCCGGACCTCAACACCATCGAGGTGAACGCAGCCCCGATGTAGAAAAGTATTGCGGCAGCACTGTCGTCGCAACAACCGCTAAGTCCGCAACTCGGTCATAAGGGTCATAAAACTCGCTGCCGGCGCAGCCAATGTCCACTTCTCTATCGCGGCCTATGTCAAGAGTGGGCTGATCAATTCATCTTATGTTCCTTCTTCACTTGATCTGCCTTGCGGATGTGTCGCCACGGAGCTCGTGCTTCTCTTCGAGGTCGGCGCGTGGCCGCCTCATGATGGGGTAAGAAGGATGGAGTGGTTCAATCTTTCGGGCGCCCTTGCTACGGGCGCAGCAGGATCTGCAGCCATTGCGAACTCGCTCCACCCGTCGTCCCCGTGAGGACATCATTCTGCCGAGGCAGATCTCTTGATCACAGCCTATTTGTTAGGCCGTTTTGGTGGTGGTGTTGGTGAAGCGGAAGTCGGTACCATCGATCCACATGCGGTGGAGAATGACGGCAATGCGCCTAGCAAGTGCGACAGTCGCGCGCCGCATACCGCGCCGCTGTGCAACCCGCATCGCCCATGCCTTAAGCCACGACCATTTTTGGGAATGGGTGAGCATCGATTGTGCCGCCTCATAGAGCATGGTCCGCAGCATGGCGTCACCGCATTTGGAGATGCCGCCATCATAGTCGATCTCGCCGGACTGGTATCGCTTGGGCGTCAGACCGGCATGTGCGCCGACATCCCTAGAATGCACAAAGCGGTGCGGCTGATCAACCGATGCCCGATAGGTGAGTGCGACAACCGGACCAACGCCCGGCATTGTCATGAACCGTCTGCATATCGGATCGGCGCGCACCATATTGAGGAGCATCTTGTGAAGGATCGCCAGTTGCTGACGCATCACCCGCCGGACCGTCAGCAGAGGATCGACGATTGCGGCCAGTCTGGGGAAACTTTCAACCAACTCGCGGATACGCGCTTCGTAATTCCTCGTGCTGACAACACCGACCTTCAGGCCGAAGTTGCGCAGCGTGCCGCGCATGTCGCACTCGATGTCGAGCAATTTGCGCTGGAGCAGCTTGCGACTGGTCAACAGCATTCTTTGTTCCTGAGCGGCTAGCGTCTTGACATGCACCGGTTTGAAAAGGCCCACGCGCATCATCTGGGCGATCCCGCGGGCGTCATTGCGATCACTCTTATTGATCTGCTGGGCCTTGAGCAGCGCCTTCATGTGCCGTGTTTCGACGCATATGACAGGCAAGTTCGCCTCAGCCAGTCCGTTCACCAGCCATTGCGACAATGGTCCCGCCTCGATCCCAACCCGGACATAACCGCCACCGACCGTGGTCAGCAGTTCAACTAGGTCATCCGGCTCGGTTGGAACTTTGCGCTCGCAGATCACCTTGCCGACTTCATCGACAACACACACCGCTGTCTCTTGCACCGATACATCCAAACCCACAAGATACGTCATATCGCCACTCCCTCCTTGATGCTCAAGGCCAGGATGATCCCGATCACATCTTCTTAAATGAAGGGGCCGCAATCAAAATACACCATTCGAAATTGTAGCCGCCGCGATACACCATCTTTCCTAGCTGCACCGCAGCGCGTCTTTCGGGTCAATAGCAGCGACCCATTTTCTGCGTACGCACGATTGGCAATCTGGACATGTCTGCATTGGGCTCAGAGCCGCCGTTCACTGCGGCTTGTGCCAGTGACTGCACCGGCCTGATGCGACTGCAGTGTAGATCGCCATGACGCTCCGGTCAGAATGGTAACGACGTCGCGGCGGTGCAGCTTAAATTACCCCAGTCGCCTTGCAGCAACTGGGGCAGAAACTTCTAAAACACTCTAGAGGCAACCACTCACGTACACTCAGGGAGAGTTAGACACATGCTTCAAGCGCCTTAAATTGTCAACATGATAATATGGGGAATGACAATTTCTTACTCACTCTTCCCCTAATGTGTGATAACCATGTGCGGAAACTATCGGCGTATCGGACATATGAGCAAAATTTCCGCACTTTTTGAACTGCGTAGCATGCTGCGCGAAATGGAGCACGAGGTCGGACTCCACACATTGACACCCGTGGAAATGGACGTGTTTCTTGCCGCACATGCCTTATCTGGAGCGCATGGAGAGGTCGTTACGTCCGACGATATCCGAAGACAT
>NZ_CALJXO010000365.1:0-24658 GCF_937988555.1 uncultured Boseongicola sp.
TTAGCCGTCGATGCGGACCGGTTGGCGGGCGAGGGGAAGACGGCGTTTTTTGTGGGCATCGGCGATGCCTTGGCGGGCGTGATTGCGGTTGCTGATCCGATCCGCGAGGGCGCGGTCGAGGCCGTCGCGGCGTTGCACGAGATGGGGGTGAAAGTCGCGATGATATCGGGCGACAGGCGTGCAACAGCCGAGGTCATCGGCGCGCGTTTGGGCATTGATATGATCGAAGCCGACGCAACGCCAGAAGACAAGGTGCGGATCGTACGGAGCCTGGGCGGCTCGGTTGCCTTCGTGGGAGATGGCATTAACGATGCGCCCGCATTGGCGGCGGCAGATGTTGGGATTGCGATTGGAACCGGGACGGATGTGGCAGTCGAAACTGCGGATGTGGTTTTGATGGCGGGCGACCCTGTTGGGGTGGTACGGGCCTTGGGCCTGTCCCGCGCGGCGATGCGTAATATTCATCAGAATTTGGGATGGGCGTTTGGATATAACGTGTTGCTGATCCCGGTGGCGGCAGGGGTCCTGTATCCGATGTTTGGTCTTGTTTTGTCACCGATGCTGGCGGCTGGCGCGATGGCCATGTCAAGTGTCGCGGTGGTGACGAATGCGCTGCGCCTCAGGCGGTTTGGAGAGGTCTCATGAATATTGGTCAGGCAGCCGAGGAAACCGCGCTTCCACCGAAAACGATCCGATACTACGAGGAAATCGGGCTGGTGCGGCCTTCGCGCGACACAAATGGCTACCGGGCGTTTTCGCAAGCCGAATTACATAAGTTGCGGTTTCTTGGCCGTGCCCGCGCCTTGGGGTTTTCAATCGAGAATTGCCGGGCATTGATGGCTTTGTACGAGGACGACAGTCGGGCCAGCGCCGAAGTGAAGGCGATTGCTTCCAAGCATCTGGACGAGATCGCTGCGAAGATCGCGGACCTGAAAGCCATGGAGGCGACGCTGTCGCATTTGGTCGCGACCTGCGCCGGGGACGGTCGGCCAGACTGTCCGATTTTGGCGGATTTGGGCGCGCCACAGACGATCTGAGTGGTCAGACCGAGATTGTCTTGCGCGGCCATGAGGCAGATCGTCGGCGACCTCGACGTAGTCCCCTTTGTCTGGGCAAATGATGTGACCCTTCAGCGTGGGTTTTGTCGGCGCATCAAGTGTGCCTGCGAAGATCGACAGAGGTGCAGCCAGCGCCGTCCCAGAACAGATTTGAACCACAGGTGCTGCAAAAGGCACGTTTTGCCGGGTCGGACGTTGCCGCCACGTGGAAGCCGCTGGTCTTGCGGCATTGGAGGCAGCGGCAGTCCACGACCGGGCGCAAAGGGCCGGTGACACGGTAGGTGGCAGCGCTGCAGTTGCAGCCGCCGGCGGTCATTGGTTCACGCGCTCGAAACTTGCACCAAGGGTGGTCATCAACGGCTCGAACACCGGGAAGGATGTGCGCACAGGGGCTGCGTCGTCGACGGTGACTGGCTTGGTTGTCGCCATACCAAGGCAGAGGAACGACATCGCGATGCGGTGATCCAGGCGGGCCTCGACGGTCGCGCCACCCGGGACGCCATTCGGGCCGAGACCAATCACGTCCCACCAATCCTCGCCTTCGTCTACCTTGACGCCGTTGGCGCGCAGGCCCTTGGCCATGGCATCAATCCGGTCGCTTTCTTTGACGCGTAGTTCTTTGACGCCGTGCATCGACGTTATGCCGGTCGCAAAGGCCGCGACGACGGACAGGATCGGGTATTCGTCGATCATTGATGCCGCGCGCTCGCGTGGCACGTCGATGCCGGTCATTTCGGGGGAAAAGCGGGCGCGCAGATCGGCGACAGGCTCGCCACCTTCTTCGCGGAGATTCTCGTATGTGAGGTCCGCGCCCATGTCGCGCAGGGTTTCGAAAAGGCCTGCGCGGGTTGGGTTCAGGCCGATATTTGGAACCAAAACGTTCGAGCCTTCGACGATCAAGGCCGCACAGACCGGGAAGGCGGCTGACGACGGATCGCGAGGCACGTCGATCGTTTGTGGCTGTAGTTCCGGGTGGCCTTTCAGCGTGATCACGCGGCCTTCGAGGGTGTCTTCGACACGGATGTTCGCGCCAAAACCACGCAACATCCGCTCGCTGTGATCCCGGGTTGCCTCAGCTTCGATAACCACGGTTTCGCCGGGCGCGTTCAGACCGGCCAGAAGGACTGCGGATTTGACCTGAGCCGACGGCATCGGCGTTTTGTAACGCACAGGGGTTGGGTTTGCCGCGCCAACAACGGTCATCGGCAAGCGACCACCGGTGCGGCCATAGGACCGCGTGCCAAACAACGCCATCGGGTCGGTGACCCGGCGCATCGGGCGCGAACGTAGGGACGCATCACCAGTGAAGGTCGCTGTGATCGGGGTCGTCGCCATTGCGCCAATGATCAGGCGCACGCCGGTGCCTGCATTGCCGCAATCGACCACGTCTTGGGGTTCGCGGAACCCGCCAACGCCGACACCGTGGACAGTCCACTTGCCGGGGGCATGTTCGATCACCTCGGCGCCAAAGGCGCGCATGGCGTCCGCGGTCCGCAATACGTCTTCGCCGTCGAGAAGGCCGGTGATCCGTGTCTCTCCGACCGCCATTGCGCCAAGGATCAACGAGCGGTGGCTAATCGACTTGTCGCCGGGCACGCGCGCCTCGCCCTTCAAAGGGCTGGCTTTATGGGATCTCAGTGGTTCTGGTATTGTGTGCCCTGACATGAAGCTGTCCCTCTCAAACGTCCGGCACGTGTTAGCGTATGACGCTTGGGGGGTCCATCCGCCCTATCGGCTTCTTCTTGGTAAAAGAGGCGAAATCCGACGGTGGAAGGGTCAGGCGCGCCTGAAGGTCATGTAATGCGGTGTGCGGTCTTCGCGAATGGCCTTGGCTTCGTATCGTGTCCGCGTCCAGTCGGACCACGGGTCACGCCAGTCGCTTGCGCGTTCGGCTGTCCAGACGAAACCGGCCTTAGGGACTTCTTCCATCGCTTGACGGACGTAGTCTTCGATATCGGTGGCGATGCGCAATTCCGCGCCAGGGGCCATCACGCGGTGCAGTGGTTCCAGGTGGTCCGGGGTCACAAAACGTCGGCGGTGGTGGCGTTTCTTGGGCCAGGGGTCGGGGTAAAGCAGAAATGCCTTGGTGATGCTTTCGTCCGGCAAAACGTCGAGCAAATCGCGCACATCGCCGGGGTGGACGCGCACGTTATCGACCTCGGCTTTACGGATTTTGCCCAAAAGCATAGCCACACCGTTGATATAGGGTTCGGCCCCGATGATGCCGACATCGCGATGGGTGGCGGCTTGGTGGACCATGTGTTCGCCGCCGCCAAAGCCGATCTCAAGCCAGACCGGCTTATCGCCGAAAATCGCAGGAAGATCTATGTTGGTGCGACCGGGGTTTTCGGCCCAGTCGACGGCACCGGGCGAAAGGTGAGTCAGGTCCTTCAAATAACGTTTCTGGCTGTCACGAAGGCCCTTGCCTTTGAATCGGCCGTAAAAGTTGCGCCATGGAGCGCCGGAGGGATGCTGATCGGTCATGGGCGGCGGGTGCCACCGCCCACTCGAAAGGTCAAGTCAGTCGTAGGTGACAACTTCAATTTCAATGCCGTCGCCGTCATCGAAATAAAAAACGTCGTCCCGGCTCGTAGTCGGTTTGGCGTTTGGTTTCGCCCTCCTGGCAAGGACGCGTTTCCCGGTAGTATCAAGGTCATCGAGGACCGCCGCCCAATGGTTGACCCAACGAACCTTGACGTAACTTTCGTCATTTGGTGCGGGCGTTTTGGGGAAGGTAAACGGCGCAACACAGGTGTTGTTCGTGCTGAAATGAATGGTTTAGGCGGTTTCCACCCCGGCGCTCGCCCATCTGATTTCCCAGCCAGACACGCGGCCCAACCATGCGGCGCTCGCCTGTGGGTCCGAAACGATCATGTTGATGTGTTCCAGTCGTGCCTGCGCCATTGCTTTGGCTCTTTTAGATGCAATGTCTAAAGGCCGGCCACGACCTCAAGTTTACTTGAGGTAAAGAGATTTCATCCGAGCGTATATTCTTGCGTTAGAGTTCTGATTTAAATACCTTACTCTCGCACTTCTTCAGGGCGAATACCCCAGATCCTGCGCTTCTCGACCCAGCCGCGGTTACCTCCCGCCACGATCCGACACCAATCGAGATCGCAGGAATCTAGCCGCGCAATTACACCCGACTGGGCCATGGCATTTACCGGGCTTTCCGGATCGGGTTTGATAAAAAGTGGTGTCGCGTCTCGCTCGATGATCACGTGCCGCACGCCTGATAACAGCGAGTAATGCACCCAGCCGCCCATGCCGTCACGGTCGCGCACGCGGCGCCAGTGGCCGTATTCTGCGGTGACCTCCAGCGGCATGTTGCGTCGTGTGAACACCCAGTCGATCCGGTGGCTAAGGGACGGCCCGCGCCGCACGTTACTTTCTTCGGCTTTCAGCGAAACGAAGCGTGGCATCGGAAGGTTTGTGACCGGGCCGCGTTCGGCTGCGGCAGCAGAAAACGCCACCAGAAAGGCAAGCCAAAGGCCAGCCGCGGGGCCAAGGATTTTGTGTCCGCTGGTCATACTGCTCTGTCCTGTTTTTAGCGCGCTCTTGATAAGCGTCTCTTGTGCCTCAGGTCGTTCCTTGCCACTTTGACAAAAAGCTGCGGCTTATGGAAGGTCAGAGATCAAAATGCCAAACAAACGCCTGAGAGTTGTTGTGACGCGACGCCTTCCCGAAGTGGTTGAGGCGCGCTTGTCAGAATTGTTTGAAACGACGTTTTCTGCGGACGACAAGCCGATGACGCGCGATCAGTTGGTTGCGGCTGTGCGGTCGGCGGACGTTCTGGTGCCGACGATCACCGATATTATTGACGCAGGCGTACTGGCGCAGGCCGGTGAGCAATTGAAGCTGATCGCGAATTTCGGGGCAGGGGTCGACAATGTCGACGTCGCCACGGCGCGACAGCGGGGCATTCATGTATCGAACACACCCGGCGTTCTGACGGATGATACGGCCGACATGACGCTGGCGCTTATTCTTGCAGTGACGCGGCGCATCCCGGAAGGGCTTGCCGTCATGCAAAAGGGCAATTGGGACGGCTGGTCCCCGACGGCGAACCTTGGTCGGCGCGTCGGTGGGCGTCGGCTTGGGATCCTGGGCATGGGGCGGATCGGCCAGGCGGTTGCGCGGCGCGCGGCAGCGTTTGGCATGGAGGTCCATTACAATAATCGTCGACGACTGCGTCCCGAGGTCGAAGAAGAATTGGGCGTCCGCTATTGGGAGAGCCTTGATCAGATGGTGGCGCGGGTCGATATTCTGTCGATCAATTGCCCGCATACGCCTTCGACGTTTCATCTGATCAACGCGCGGCGGCTCAACTTGATGAAGCCCTCGGCGGTTATTGTGAACACGTCGCGCGGTGAAGTGATTGACGAGAACGCGTTGACGCGGATGCTACGCTCGGGTGCGATTGCCGGGGCGGGCCTGGACGTTTTCGAACACGGTCACAAGATCAATCCACGCCTGCGTGAGTTGCCCAATGTTGTTTTACTGCCCCATATGGGGTCCGCGACGGTCGAGGGGCGGATCGAGATGGGCGAGAAAGTTATCATCAATATCAAAACATTCGCGGATGGGCACCGGCCACCTGATCTGGTGGTTCCGTCGATGCTTTGAGCGGGCGCACGGCGCGGTGAGATTTTTGCTGTTGTGTTTGGCGGCCTGTCTGGTTGCTGCCTGCGCCCGACCGTTGACTCCGGCTGAGACTGCTTTTGCACAAGACCTTTTCGGACCAACGCTGAACACGGCCAAGGTTCGGATTTTGTCGGCACCTTATGGGGCGAAAGACGTCGACGAGCCTCGGGTAATGCGCGGAACCGAGAGGGCGTGTGTGCGCAGGCCACAGCCCCGCGGCGCCCAGCCTCCGCAAGCCTTTGCCCTAGGAAACGTCGTTCATTTCAGCGGCCCCTTGCAGGCGCGGGACATGACGTTGGCCTGGCCGAAGGCATTGAGATTTCCGCAAGGTTTGATCTTCGCTCATGAATTGACCCACGTCTGGCAATGGCAGAACCGGGCCTGGACCGGCTATTCGCCGTTCCGTGCGGTGGCCGAAGGCATCGCTTTGCCTGACCCCTACTTTTCGGCTTCGGGCGAGGCGCCGGTGTTTTTCGCATTCGGGTTCGAACAGCAAGCGGCGATGGTTGAGGACTATGTTTGCTTCACGATCGCCAATCCCACGCATCCGCGACGCGCCGCGTTGCGCCAATTGCTTGAGCCGGTGTTTCCTGTAGATGCATTTGATGCGGCGATTGATCGGCGCGGCTTATTGCCGGACAGCTAGGGAGCCTTGCGGCAGAGTATTTTCCCAAAAGACGCATCAAAACCATTGGCCCGGCTCCATCCGTCCAAGGTCAAGAAGTCGGCGAGAGCGTCAATTGAAGAGCATTGAATTTTCCCAGCGGAAGGTGTCGATTTTAAAGCGGCGTGCCGGGTTGCTTTTAAGCGCGTTGGCCGTGCGGAACGAGACCACGGCGGCCGTTAGATTGAGGTACCGGGGCAGGCTTAGGGGCTGCGATATTCCATTGACCATATGTGGTCGTTGCAACGTGTCAGGTCTTTTTCGGTCCGCACAAGGGCGATCCGGTCAATGCGACCCCGGTCATTAAGGATGTGTTCTTCAAACCGCCAGCGCAAGCCACCATAGAAATCCAGTTGGCAGCCGGTGACAGAGCCATCATTGGATTTTCGCGCCAGGGCATAATAGCCAGAGCAATCCTGCACAGCGTCGGCGAGGGACACTGCGTTTTCGGTGCGCCAAGATCAACAGGATCGATGTCGATCACATAGGTCAGCATGGAAAGTCGGCGTTCTTCAGTGTGGAAGCTTAACATTTCGCCGACGGACCGTGTTTCCGAAAACAGGTAAAAGAGGAACTCGGCGTTATAGCCGTCGTAGACCCAAGATTTATCGGGAAGCGCTGCGACAGATGGATTTATGATGGCTTACGTCACGTTCGGCCCGCGTGTGATTTGGCGGATGCGGATGACGCTTTGGGCCGTTTTACCAGGTACCAGAAGGTCTGCAGGTGCGACCAATATCAGGGTGTGAAACCCCGCTTTCGGGTGGCGTTCAACGGTTTGCTGCAACGTCGCTTCGTTCTCGGTAATCAGGATCACCACCGGGCCATCTGCCTACCTGATAGCCGGACTTTTCTGTGCGTCGCGAAGGGAGGCAAAGCGCATTATGGCCGGGGTTGTTGCAAGGATCGCGGCACGATGGTGCGGGCCCTCGGACCTTGGCAAGCGGGGGCGGGCGGTGTAGGGGGCTTGTTGATCCCTTTATGTCGGAAGTGCCCCTCGAGATGACCACGCCGAAGAAGCTTTTTATCAAGACCTATGGTTGTCAGATGAACGTCTACGACAGCGAGCGGATGGCGGAAACCCTTGGCCAGCAGGGCTATGTGGCGACGGATACGGCGAATGACGCCGATATGATTTTGTTGAACACTTGTCATATCCGCGAAAAGGCGGCCGAGAAAATTTATTCTGAACTGGGGCGTTACCGGCCATTGAAGGATGCCAACCCCGATCTGAAAATAGGGGTGGCGGGCTGCGTTGCACAGGCTGAAGGCGCCGAGATCATGGCCCGTCAGCCGATGGTCGATCTGGTGGTGGGGCCGCAGTCCTATCATCGTCTGCCCGAGTTGGAAGCCAAAGCGCGCCGCGGGGAAAAGGCGTTGGATACGGATTTTCCGGAAGAGGATAAATTTGAGCATCTGGCGGCGCGACCCAAAGCAAAGCGTGGTCCAACGGCGTTCTTGACGGTGCAGGAAGGATGCGACAAGTTCTGCGCGTTCTGTGTTGTGCCTTACACGCGGGGGGCCGAGGTCAGCCGTCCTGCAGAGCGGGTCATGAGCGAAGCGCGCGATCTGGTGGAGCGCGGCGTTCGCGAGATCACATTGCTAGGGCAAAACGTGAATGCCTATCACGGCCATGCGCGCGGGCTTTCAGGATTGATCCGCGATCTGGCGACAGCCGGCGGGTTGGAGCGTATTCGCTTCACCACAAGCCATCCCAACGACATGCAGGATGATCTGATTGCTGCGCACGGCGATTGCGAAAAGCTTATGCCTTATCTGCATCTTCCTGTGCAGTCCGGCTCCGACAAGATTTTGAAGGCGATGAACCGTAAGCACACTGCAGAAAGCTACATCAAACTAATCGAGCGTATTCGCGGCGTGCGCCCTGACCTATTGTTGTCCAGTGATTTCATCGTTGGCTTTCCGGGAGAGACCGAGGCGGATTTCCAGGCGACGCTCGATCTGGTGGAAACTGTCGGCTACGGACAGGCCTATAGCTTTAAGTATTCGGCGCGCCCCGGTACTCCGGCGGCTGAACGCGCAGAAGTCGACGGCGCAGAGGCCGACGAGCGATTGCAGCGATTGCAGGCTCTTTTGACGCGTCAGCAAAAGGCGGCCCAAGATGCGATGGTCGGGCGCGAAGTGACGGTGCTGTTTGAAAAGCCGGGGCGGTTGCCAGGCCAGATGGTTGGAAAATCCGAATATCTTCATGCGGTACATGTGACATCAGATGCGGTGGCGCGCGGCGATTTAGCCAAGGTGCGGATTGTTGAAAGTGTGCGCAATTCGCTTGCCGGTGTGGTGGTCTGACCGGGACATGCAAGCCCCGGTCCTGTTAGTGAATACAGCAATCCTTGCGCGGCAATCATCAGGGCGACGGCGCCAAATATCTAGTGCCAGTCGGTCAAAAGCGCGCACTTTGCTTTGCCGAAAGTTGTACTGCTTCCTAAGCCCCGCCCTTCAGATTTTCTCGGCCAGTGTGGTCAGGATACGGGTCCAGCCGCCTTCATGGTTCGTGCGGCTTTCGTCGGATTGAAAGCGCACATGGGTGAGACGCAGGTTGGTGCCACCTTCTGCGTCTTCAAAGTCGATGGTGACAGTGCTGTCTTCAACGGGAGACATCGGGGATTCCCATGTGAAGGCTAGGCGGTTGGCACGATCTATTGTTTTGTAGGTACCTGCATGGGGCAGGTCCTGATCTCCGGCACGCATTATCACAAGAAAGCGCCCGCCTTCGCGGGCGTCAGACGTGGCCTTTGGGACCGTCATATCGGGGCCCGGAATCATAAATTGCGCAAGCATCACCGGGTCTAGCCAAGCATCGAAAAGCTTCTCCCGATTGGCTGGAATAAGGCGTGTGATTTCAAGTTTAAGGTCCGTGGCTTGATCAGTCATGAATGTCATCCTTTGTCATCAGAGTTTCCAGTTTCTCCAAACGCAGTGCCCAGATCGATTGCAGGTCCTTGAACCAGTCATGGATGCGGGAAAGGCGGTCGGGGTGCAGCTCGATCAAATGCTCCCGCCATTCGGTCCTGCGGCTGACAAGTCCTGCGCTTTCCAGCGTCTTGATGTGTTTGGACACGGAATTGAGGCTCATCTCGAAGTGTCGTGCCAGGTCGGTCACGCGCATTGCGCCGTGCTGCGCCAGAAGCGTCAGGATGGCGCGCCGCGTGGGATCGCAAGCGGCTTTCAGAATTACCGTAAGGTCCGTGTCATCATCTCGTTCAACCATATGGATGAATAAAGCGATTCGATTCTATCAGTCAACCCGTTGGATGAATGATTGTGGGCGCGGCCCCTCTGTGGGCACAACCGCTTCGAAACGCCATATTTCGTGATGATCGTGCAAATAATGGCGAGATATGCTTGCGTGTTGGGGAATCCCTTGGCAGCATAAGGCTAGGAAACGAGGATTTATTACGGAGTTCGATTATTTGGCCATTAGTGCGTTGACCCCGCCGACCGTATCCGTAGACGCCCCAGAGACGCGTCTTGAGTTCCCTGATAACCGCCTGCTGATCGATCTCTTCGGAGAGCTCAATCGCAACCTAACACACATTGAAGACGTTCTTGATGTTCAGCTTGTGCATCAGGGCAATCAACTCGTGGTGTTTGGTGAACCGGCGATACAGGCAAAAGCTGTTGAGGTGTTGAACGCGCTTTATGCACGCCTTGAGCAGGGCAAAGAAGTGGCGCGGGGGGACATCGATGCGGAAATCCGCATGGGGGCATCGGCCAGCGGGACCAGCAATCGCGCCGGCGATCAAATGGAGCTGTTTCAGGGCGGGCGCGTCGAGATCAAGACGCGCAAGAAGCTGGTCGAGCCACGGACTGTGGCACAAAAAGCCTATGTGCGCGCTTTGTTTAGCAACGAATTGTCTTTCGGGATTGGTCCTGCGGGCACCGGCAAAACCTATCTTGCTGTGGCGGTGGGCATAAACATGTTCATCGGAGGCCACGTCGACAAGATTATCCTCAGCCGGCCGGCGGTGGAGGCGGGAGAGCGGCTTGGGTTTTTGCCCGGCGATATGAAAGACAAGATCGACCCCTATATGCAGCCGCTGTACGACGCGCTTGGGGATTTTTTGCCGGGAAATCAGGTGGCAAAACTCATCGAAGACAAGCGTATCGAGATCGCGCCGCTGGCGTTTATGCGCGGGCGGACGCTTTCGAATGCGTTCGTGGTTCTGGACGAAGCGCAGAATGCTACCTCGATGCAAATGAAAATGTTCCTGACCCGATTGGGCGAGGGCAGCCGCATGGTCATCACGGGTGATCGTAGTCAGGTGGATTTGCCACGCGGCGTGACGTCTGGGCTTTCGGACGCCGAGCGTCTTTTGAAAGACGTCAAAGCGATCTCGTTCAGCTACTTCACCTCGAAAGACGTCGTGCGTCATCCGCTGGTTGCAAAAATAATCGAAGCCTATGACGGCGACGCTCCACCAGGGTGAGCCGCGCGCCTGCGGCGCCTGCGATGTTTAGCGCAGGCCTTTGGCCCGCGCCGCGCCTCCGGCGGGGCTTTCTTTGACCCAAAGAACGGGGCGAGAATTCCGTTATTTCTGTGGGTCTGAAAAAAACTTGGCGGAGCCCACTTTGTGGATGTCGGCAGCGTTCCTAACCGGAACCGATCAAAATGCCGGCGGTCAAAACAAGGGCACCTCCCAAGACGACCTGAAGGGCCGCGCGAAAGAAGGGTGTTTCCATATAGCGGTTCTGGAGCCAGGCGATGGCCCATAGTTCGACGAAAACGACGGCAATAGCGATAGTGGTCGCGGTCCAGAAATCCGAGATCAGATACGGAAGCGCGTGACCGAGGCCGCCGACCGTGGTCATAACGCCGGAGGCAATCCCGCGCTTGAGAGGTGATCCGCGCCCCGAGATCGTGCCGTCGTCCGAGGCGGCTTCGGTGAAGCCCATGGAAATGCCTGCACCAACAGACGCCGCAAGACCGATGAGGAATGTGTTCCATGTATCGCCGGTTGCGAAGGCGGCCGCGAAGATCGGCGCAAGTGTCGAAACGGAGCCATCCATGAGGCCTGCAAGGCCGGGCTGCGCCCATGTGAGAACAAACTGGCGGTGTGCTGTACGCGCTTCTCGATCATCGGTGTCGGCATCTAGGTGATGGTCGACCAGCTCGGCGGCTCTTGCTGTGTGCTCGGCTTCGGCCGCGGCAAGGTTTCCCAGAAGTTTGCGCGTATCTGCATCTGTCGTGCGTTGCGCTGCGATTTCGTAATACCGTTGTGCTGAGGCTTCCATGATCTCGGCCTCTGCGCGGATACGCTCAAGTCCAAGGTTCTCAACCAGCCAGACAGGTCGACGGGCATAGAACCCGGACACGTGTTCGCGTCGGATAAGCGGGATCACTGTGCCAAAGCGCGTTTTGTGAAGGTCGATCAACTGCTTGCGGTGGCCGTCTTCTTCCAGTGCCATCCCGTCGAAAATCGCTGCGGAAGACGGGAAATCGGCGCGCAAGTGTTCTGCATAGTTTCGGTAAATGCGCGCATCGTCTTCTTCCGAGGAAATGGCGAGGGCAAGGACTTCCTGCTCGCTCAGGTCGGAGAAGCGTTTGCGATATGCGAAGTTGAAATTCATAGCGGCCTCGTCTTAGAACTATTCTAATCGTTGTTGCTGGGGGGCTGAATGACAAGAGGTAAT
Organism: uncultured Boseongicola sp.; assembly: GCF_937988555.1. Lineage (NCBI taxonomy): Bacteria > Pseudomonadati > Pseudomonadota > Alphaproteobacteria > Rhodobacterales > Paracoccaceae > Boseongicola > uncultured Boseongicola sp. The sequence continues at coordinate 12,022 of NZ_CALJXO010000365.1, forward strand.
TCAGATATTCGGCCTTCCTGCGTTGAGTGGAGCACTCCAAAGCGCCGCATCCATCTTGAATAAACTGAACTGATTAGTTTATATATCGAAACGCAAAGGGAAGGGATTTCTATGAACGCCCCGGTAAGTATCACCAAGCAAGGCCGAAAATGGGATCAGGTGCTGGACGGCGCACGCACGGTCTTTATGCGGGATGGCTTTGAAGGCGCCAGCGTCGATGACATCGTGCGCGAGGCCGGGGTGTCGAAAGCCACGCTTTACAGTTATTTCCCCGACAAGCGGCTGTTGTTCCTTGAGGTGGCGAAGACCGAGTGTAAGGCGCAGTCAGCTGCGGCGATCCAGCAGATCGAGGGCTCAGGGGATGTCCGCGAGGCTCTGGCGACGGCGGCTGGTCGGATGGTACGGTTTTTCTTGTCGGATGTAGGGATGCAGGTGTTTCGCATCGTCGTGGGCGAGAGCCAGCGGTTTCCCGAGATCGGGCGGGAGTTTTATGCTTCGGGTCCGCAGATGGTACGCGACATGTTGATTGGGTTCCTTAGTCGGGCCGTGGTGGATGGCAAACTGAAGATAGACGATGTGGAACTTGCGGCAGATCAGTTTCCGGAATTGTGCAAGGCCGGGCTGCATATGCAGATGGTTCTGGGCCTGCGCCAGTCAGTAAGCGAGGACGAGATTGACCGCGTGATCGAGGGCGCAGTCGATATGTTTATGAGCCAATACGGTGTCTGACGAGTTACCGGACGAAGCAGGTGAGCGCCGGATTGATCGAAAGACGCCCCCCTTTTTTGCGGGACGCGCGTTGATGGTTTCGGCGTTTTTGGCCCTGTGCGTGGTCGGCGTAGGCCGTGATCAGTTCGGCCAGCCACTGGTCTTCACGTCGCCCGGCCCATATCTCTTCTTTGGCTCAATCTGGCTTGCGGCCTTCGGGTTGGCCTACACGTTCGTGTCCGCGCGTCTGACATGCGGTTTTATGGTCTGCATTTCCGCGATCTATCGGCCGGTATTCATTGCAGAAAAAGCGTCGAGGGGCGAGCTTTAGCTTTTAGTCGATCCGGCGGACGTGAAGCTGGTTGCCGATCTTTTTAGTTTCAAACCTTTTCAGGCCTTCTACAAGATCACTTAGCTTCTTTTTGCCGTAGGTGCGTGGATCAAAGTCAGGGCTGTCGCGCGTGATGTATTGGCCGAGCGGTCCCAATGCATACCAGTCGTCGTCTGAGGGAATTTTGTCCATTGCGCCAGTGATCAAAGGGATCGCGGCGGTGGGGTTTTGCTTCTCTGTTGCGGGCGCGCCCTTTTCAGGCGAAGTAGAGTCGTCGACAATATTTTCAATCATAACAAAGCGGTTACAGACGTTGCGCAGGCTTTCAGGGGCCTTTGCTTCTCCGACGCCAATGACGTCCATGCCTTGCTCGCGCACACGGTTTGCAAGTGCCGTGAAGTCGCTGTCAGAGGACACAAGCACAAAGCCGTCAAAGCGGCCTGTGTGCAGGATGTCCATTGCATCAATCACAAGTCCGATGTCGCTTGCGTTTTTGCCAACTGTGTTTGCGGTTTCCTGATGGGCGACAAGGCCGAGATCCCGTACGGCCTTGGTCCAGGCGTTCAGACGGCCCGATGACCAGTCGCCGTAAACACGGCGGAGGGCTGGTTCGCCGAAGGTTGTGACTTCTTTGAGGATGGACGCGGCGTATTTTGCCGGGATGTTGTCGGCGTCAATTAGGACGGCGTAAAGTGGTCTGTCGCGGTCAGCCATGGTGCGCGCCTTTGTTTGGTCGGGGGGGCTGTCTGCCCCCGCGCGGGACTACGCCCGCGCCTCCCGAGGATTTATTAGCCCCAAAGAAGGGTCAGGAAAGCTCCGAAGCCGACGTGATGACCTTGCCGAGAAGGCCGTAAGCCTTTGCTTCTTTGGTATCGAGCCAGAAGTCGCGTTCGGTGTCTTTGGCGATTTTGGCTGCGGTTTGCCCGGTCGCTTCGGCAAATAGATTGTGGAAGCGTTCGCGCATTTTTTCGATCTGGCCGGCTTGGATTTGCATGTCAGTGACCTTGCCGCCAATGCCACCAGAAGGTTGGTGCAAAAGGAAGCGCGTGTTGGGCAGACAGAAGCGGTTCTCCTTCGCAGCAGCGACGAAGATCAGCGCGCCAGCAGAGGCAACCCAGCCCGAGCCGATGGTGCGCACGGTCGGTTTGATGAACTTGATCATGTCGTGGACCATGTCGCCGCTCTCGACATGGCCGCCGGGCGACGAGATGTAGACGTTGATCGGATCTTCGTTATCTTCGGCAAGCGCGAGAAGCTGTTTGACTGTGCGTTCGGCGAGCTTGTTGTTGATCTCGCCCGTGATGATCACGTTGCGGGATTTGAAGAAAAGCTGCTCGGCTTTGCCGCCGCCTTGGGCTTTGTCGTCTTTAGATGTGTCGTCTTTAGATGTGTCGTCGGCCATGGTGATGAACATCTCGTCTCTTTCTTTGAAGCTGGTTTGGGGGGAATGTCGGTGTTGGGGCTGGGAATGGCAAGGCGCGGCCGCGCGATTAATCCAGAAACTTGTGTAGGATTAGCGCGTCCACATACCCTTCGCGCGGGTGGCGGAAGGCGCGGGGCAGGCGGGCGATCTGCGCAAAGCCGGCGCGCTTCCAGATATCGATTGCGCGGGTGTTGCTGGCCAGGACGAAATTGAATTGCATGGCTTCAAATCCAAATGCTTTGGCCTCGCTTAGGGCGTGGCTTAACATTGCGCGGGCCACGCCCTTGCCTGTGGCGTTCGCGCTAGTGATGAAGCCTGCGTTGCAGACATGATTGCCGCCGCCCATTTGATTGGGGCGGATGAAGAAGGTGCCGCCGTCGGTGATGAAGGGGTGGGCGGCGCACCAATAGGCGAGGGCGTCTTTGCGGGAGATATCTGTGTCAATTGCGTAGGTGTCGCCCGCACGGAAGACGGGTTCGAGCATAGCCCAGATGACGTCATGGTCGGATTGGGTGGCCGGGCGGATCACCGGACCTAGCCTGATCGGTCGTCGCACACAGTGCGCGACAAGGCCTCCAAGGCCTCGGCGTCCACAGACAGGGTCGCGCCGCCGCCTTGAAACAGAATTTCCGCAGGTTCTGCAAAAGCGGGGAAGATAACAGTCATCCCCAATAATCCAAAACCCAACAGCCTCATGCGCCCTTTTGAAAATACCTTGGGGAGGTTCGGAGGGCCGGCGCCCTTCCGGTCAGTCGTCGTCGCAAGGCGACGAACCATCAGTAAATCACCACCGAGCGAATAGACTCACCCGCGTGCATCAGATCGAAGCCTTTGTTGATGTCTTCAAGCGCAAGCGTGTGGGTGATCATCGGGTCGATCTCGATCTTGCCGTCCATGTACCAATCGACAATCTTTGGTACGTCCGTGCGACCGCGTGCGCCGCCAAAGGCTGTCCCGCGCCAGACGCGTCCGGTCACCAGTTGGAAGGGACGCGTAGAGATTTCGGCACCTGCCGGGGCCACACCGATAATGACGCTTTCACCCCAGCCTTTGTGGGCCGATTCCAACGCGGCTCGCATGACTTGCACGTTGCCTGTGGCGTCAAAGGTATAATCTGCGCCCCCGCCCGTCAGTTCAACCAAATAGCCGACAAGATCACCTGTCACCTCAGATGGGTTTACAAAATCGGTCATTCCAAAGCGTGTCGCCATTGGTATTTTGTCGGCGTTAAGGTCGACGCCAACAATCTGGTCACAGCCTGCCATGCGCAGGCCCTGAATGACGTTAAGACCAATACCGCCCAAGCCAAAGACGATGCAGCGCGAGCCGATCTCGACTTTGGCGGTGTTGATCACCGCCCCGATGCCGGTTGTCACGCCACAGCCGATGTAACAGATTTTGTCGAAAGGCGCGTCCTTGCGGACCTTGGCTAAGGCAATCTCGGGCAAAACCGTGTGGTTCGAAAATGTCGAGCACCCCATGTAGTGCAGGATCGGTGTCCCATCGAGCATTGAAAACCGGCTGGTGCCGTCGGGCATAACGCCCGCGCCTTGTGTCGAGCGGATCGCCTGACAAAGGTTGGTTTTCGGATGCAGGCAGTAGTCACATTCCCGACATTCTGGCGTGTAAAGCGGGATCACGTGGTCGCCCGGTTTCAGGCTGGTAACGCCGGCGCCGACTTCCAGCACCACGCCCGCGCCTTCGTGTCCGAGGATGGCCGGGAACAGTCCTTCCGGGTCCGCGCCTGACCGTGTGAATTCATCCGTGTGGCAGATGCCGGTGGCTTTGATCTCGACCAGAACCTCACCTGCTTTCGGGCCTTCAAGGGTCACGTCCATGATTTCCAGCGGTTTTCCCGCCTCAATCGCAACAGCCGCGCGCGTTCTCATGCCTAAATACTCCCTTGGTGTATGCTTGGCTTGACCCTGCTGCACGATCTGCGTGAAATCAATAGACCGGGAGGCGATTGGAAGGATGAATTTGGTATGACAATTCGATTGATAGCTATCTTGGTTCTGTTGGCTGCCTGTGGGCCTGTGCCCGCCGACGAGGAACCTGCAATTGTAACCGAAGTCGTCGAGGCGGATATACCGGAAGCGCCGCCTGCGTTAGAGCAATGCGATGCGGCCGACTATCGGCCGTTGATCGGCAGCTCGATTTCCGAGACGACGTTTGCGGTCGATGATCGTCTGCGTGTCTTTAGCCAGAACGATATCATTACGCAGGAGTACTTGCCTCAGCGCACGAACGTCGTGTTCGACACAGAGGGCCTGATCACGCGGGTTTACTGCGGCTAGGAGAGATTACTTTTTGATGCGGTAATCTTCGTGGCAGGCCGAACAGACTGCGCCGATATTGCGCATGGATGCACCTCTGGCCTCGGAAGATGACACGCCGGTGGCGTCCAGAGCGGTGGCCATTTCTGCAGTCCGCTGGGAAAACCCCACACGATCGGTCCAGATAGCCTATTTTGCTTCCAATTCCGGGTCGCTCGCCTGCGGGGCGAGCAGCATCGGGATGCGGTCAGTTTCCGCTTGAAGAGATGCAAGTGCTGCGTTGGCGGCGGTTTCGTCGAATGCCACGACGCCTTTCGCCATTTGACCAAGGGTCTTCAGGTCGCCGGCCATTGTTTTCATGGCGTCCATGCGGGCTTTGACGTCTGTGTGGGCAAGAGCCGCCGTTGCGGCAAGGCCAAGGGTCAGTGCGATTGTCAGGGCGCTGCGCATTAGTGTCTCCTTTATTACTTTGCTCACAGCTATTCCATTTTTCGGGGAAGGCGAGGGCAAGGCTGGACTCGTGGCCGTCAGGGGATATATCAAAGATCAGAACAAACCATGAACATTCTTGCTGCCTGCTTATGAAACAACGACGCATCCTGTCGCTTTGGTTTCCCCGTCTGGGGGCCGAGCGCTTCCTTAGGCTTGAACGTGGCTTACCGCCGCGCGCCTTTGCTGTGGTGGGCGAGGAACACAACGCTCAGGTTTTGGTATCTTTGTCGGTTGAGGCCGAGGCATCGGGGCTTCGGATGGGTCAACCTTTGCGGGATGCGCGTGCGATGTGCCCGGAGCTTGACACAAAGCTGCGCAACCGGGACCTGGATGCCGCGTTTCTGGCGGTGCTGCGGCGCTGGGCGGCAAAGTTCAGCCCTTGGGTGTCCGAGGAGCGGCCGGAGGGGTTGGTTATTGATCTGACGGGATGCGCGCATCTGTTTGGGGGAGAGATGGGCCTGATTGGCGAGGTCGAAGCGGATTGCGCACATCTGGGTGTCAGCGTGCGGGTGGGCGTGGCCGATACAGTGGGCGCGGCCTGGGCTTTGGCGCGGTTTGCGGGCGGCGCGGGAGTTGATGCGGCGCGCACCGGCGACGACATTAATCAAGAAGCGCGCGCGACGCGGTCTCGCGCGGCGAAGCGGCGCCATTGGGTGAAGGGCGGTCCGGCGCCCGCAGTGACGGCCCCGGAAGTCCTGCGCAAGATGCAGATTGCATCGCCGGGTGCGACGCGTTCGGCGCTGGCGCCGTTGCCGGTCGCGGCGTTGCGGCTGGAGGACGATACCGTAGCAACCTTGGTGCGGCTTGGTCTGCGACAGATCGGAGATCTGGCCGGTCAACCGCGCGCGGCTTTGGCGCGCCGGTTTGGTCGCCACCTTGTGCAACGATTGGATCAGGCTTTGGGGGTCGAGCCGGAACCTGTCAGCCCTGCGCGTCCCGCTGTGCGCTTTGCGGTGCGACTGACACTGCCCGAGCCGGTTGGTCTGATCGAAGACATTGCGGCGGCGATTGACCGGCTGTTGACCCCGCTTGGAGAGAAGCTTTCGCGGGCAGGGCGTGGAGCGCGGCAGGTGCGAATGGAATGCCACCGCAGCGATCATACGATGCAGGTGGTCGAGATAGGTTTGGCGCGCCCTTCGGCCTCGGCCGATCGGATCCGCCCGCTTCTTTTGATGAAGCTTGACGACATAGATGCAGGCTTTGGCATCGACATGATCCGGCTTGAAGCGCGGGCCACTGAACCGGTGCACAGCCATCAGCATCGCGGCCATGCGGCGGCGGCGGCGGACGGCGCGGCGCGTCTTGGAAGTGAGGCGGCGCTGGATGATCTGATTGGTCGGATCGGTGCGCGGGTTGGACTTGAAAGCATCACGCGCTTTCACCCGGCTGACAGTCATATCCCCGAAAAGACCGCTTTGATTGTGGCTGCCGCCTGGGCTGGCCCTGCAGACGCCTGGCCGCGTCCCGGCATGTTGCGCCCGTCGGAGATATGGCGTCCCGAAATGGTGCATGCCGAGGAGACTTCTGATCTACCGCATCGTTTCCGCTGGCGCGGTCGCGATCTGGAGCTTTGTGCGGGTCTGGGGCCTGAGCGGATTGCGCCGGAATGGTGGCTTGATGATCCGGACTGGCGCTCCGGTGTGCGCGATTACTGGCGGGTGACGACCCGCACCGGCGAGCGGCTTTGGCTTTACTACGGGCATGGTGGGACGATGTCGCGGGGGTGGTTCTGTCAGGGAAGTTTCGCCTGAACGAACGCTCTTGCGCGACTTTCCTGTTCGGGCCGCCCTTCGGACGCGGGATGCCCCCCACGGAGGTATTTTCGAAAGGGTGAATGGCTGGAAGTCTACTGCTTCGCCCTTTCGGATATACCTCAGGGGGTGGCGGGGGACAGCGTCCCCCACCTTGTGTCACCGGCCCGGAAGGCCAGCCAACCCAATTATCGCAGCAGAACGCTGTCGATGACGTGGATCACGCCGTTCGATGCGATAATGTCTGCAGCAGTCACTGTTGCGTCGTTCACGGTCACGCCGTCGGTGCCATCAATGTGCACGTCGCCGCCCTGAACGGTTGTTACGTTCAGATGCTGACCCGCCAGTTGGTCAGACGTCACAGCGCCCGGTACAACGTGGTATGTCAGGATCGCAGCAAGCTTGTCCTTGTTCTCGGGAAGAAGCAGGCTCTCCACGGTGCCGGCCGGCAGCGCTGCGAAAGCTGCATTGGTTGGTGCGAAAACGGTGAACGGGCCGTCGCTTTTCAGCGTGTCGACGAGGCCTGCGGCCGAAACGGCTGCGACGAGTGTCGAGAAGTCGTCGCTGCCAGCGGCAATGTCGACGATGTCCATCTCTTTGTCCATTGGAGCACAAGCAGCAGCAAGTGCGAGAGCGGCGGCACCAAAGGCAGCTTTCAGAGCAAATCTACGGTTCATTTTGAGGTCCCTCATTCTATCTTCGTCATCTGTTGTGTTGAAAAAACGGGAGGTGATTTATCACCTCCCGTTGGTCGTATCGTCAGGGCGATCAGCCTTCTGGCATCATCACTTTGTTGATGACGTGGATCACGCCGTTCGACGCTTCGATATCTGCGGTCACGACGTTTGCGTCCTGAATCATCACACCGTTGTCGAGGTCAATGGTAACCGAACCGCCCTGGACGGTTGCTGCCATCATGTCGTCTATCAGGTCACCAGACATTATTTTACCGGGCACAACGTGGAACGTCAGGATCGCGGTCAGCGTGTCGATATTCTCTGGCAGAAGCAGGCTTTCGACTGTGCCTTCCGGCAGAGCGGCGAAAGCTTCGTCGGTTGGTGCGAAAACGGTGAACGGACCTTCGCCCTTCAGCGTCTCAACTAGGCCCGCGGCCTGAACGGCAGCGACGAGTGTTTCGAACGAACCGGCTGCAACTGCGGTGTCGACGATGTCTTTCGAGTGGCCGCCGGAAAACGCCGGTGCGGCTAGCAGGGTCGCTGCTACTGTGGCCATAAGTGTCTTGCGAAGCATTGTGTTTTCCATCTGTAAAAAGGTGAGTGTCGTTGTGACACCTGAGCTTCTTACGTCGGGTGGATGCCAATTGGATCATTGCAGGAATTGCGAAAACGATGTTGACCGAAAGGGCAATGGCGCTAAGCAAGGGAGACTATCGGCGTCCACTCACAAATCTGTTATCGTCTGTGAGGCAAAAGCGGGCTTTTGTAACCATGTTTCAACACCATGGACCTTAAGCACAGTGTCGTGAGGGTGATTGTCGAACGCGAATTACTCGCGCATGTTATGGGGCAAGCGATCAAGCAGAGGTGATGAAATGGCCGGACGTTATAAGAGTGACCTGAAGTGGTCGGATGTCACGCCGCAGGGCGACTATATGAATCGGCGTCAGTTGATGGCGGGTGCAGGCGCTTTGGCGCTTGGCTCGATTGCGGGGCCGGCAATGGCAAGCCTTGGAGCAACGAAGACCAACTATGGTAGCGATCTTGAGCCGAACAGTATTGAAGACATCACCAGCTACAACAACTTTTATGAGTTTGGGACTGGTAAAGACGACCCTGCCGCCAACGCCGGTCGTCTGACAACAGACCCTTGGTCGATCAAAGTTGATGGCATGGTAAATAACGCCGGCACCTATAGCTTTGATGACTTGACCAGCGGCATGACATTGGAAGAGCGTATCTATCGCTTCCGCTGTGTGGAAGCCTGGTCGATGGTTGTGCCTTGGGTTGGTTTCGAGCTTGCCGACTTGCTAAAGCGCGTAGGTGTGCAGCCTTCCGCTAAGTATGTGGCCTTTGAAACGCTGGTGCGCCCGGAAGAAATGATCGGGCAGAAACGTCGGACGCTTGAGTGGCCGTACCGCGAGGGATTGCGGCTTGATGAGGCGATGCACCCGCTGACGATCATGGCGACGGGTCTATATGACGAGCCGATGCCGAAGCAGAACGGTGCGCCCATTCGTTTGGTCGTCCCGTGGAAGTATGGCTTTAAGTCGATCAAATCGATTGTGCGGATTTCGCTGACAGACAAGCAGCCCGCCACGAGTTGGAACATGACCAACGGACGGGAATACGGATTTTATAGCAACGTGAACCCGACGGTCGATCACCCACGTTGGTCTCAGTCGACCGAGCGCAAGATCGGTGGCGGTTTGTTTGCTAAGCGCGTGCCGACCCTGATGTTTAACGGATACGAGCGCGAAGTAAGCTCGCTTTATTCCGGGATGGACTTGCAAAGTAATTTCTGAGGATGGCCGCAGCGTCTAACATCCGGCTGACCTCGACGCTGACGTGCCCTGAATGTGGGGGCCTCAGCGACGGTGAGATGCCATTGGACGCCTGCCAGTTCTTTTATGACGGCCCACATTGCAAGGTTGTACTGCGACCTCGCGCGGGTGAGTGCTGTGTCTGGTGCTCGTTCGGCAGCGTCCCATGTCCACCGATACAGACAGGAAAGGCGTGCTGCTCATGACCGCGGCTCAACGTGTGAATATCCTGCTGGCGAAGGTGCCGGCATGGCCTCTCTATATACTGGGCGTGATTCCACCTGCGTGGTTCCTATATCAAGGCCTGACGGGCGGCCTCGGGGCCGAGCCTATCAAGGCGCTTGAGCACAAGCTGGGCGAGTTTGCCCTGCAAGTGCTGATCGTTGTTCTTGCGGTGACGCCGCTGCGCAGTTGGACGGGGGTGAATCTGACTAAGTTCCGCCGGGCGCTGGGCTTGCTGACGTTCTTCTATGTCTTTCTGCATTTGCTTGTCTGGCTGGTGCTGGATGTTCAAATCCTCAGCCAGATTTGGGCGGACATTATAAAGAGGCCATACATCACCATTGGTATGGTCGGATTTCTCCTTCTGATCCCCTTGGCGATTACGTCAAATAACAGGTCAATCCGTAAGCTGGGGCCGAAGACGTGGCGGCGGCTGCATCAACTCACTTATCTGACAGCGATCTTGGGCGCGGTGCATTTTGTGATGCTGTCGAAGGGCTTTCAGATCGAGCCACTGATCTATCTGGGCACTGTGCTTGTTTTGGTTGCCACACGTATCAAAATTCCGATGAGGCGAGCGGTCGCATAAGGGGCCTTCCCATGGGCGCGGACCTCGCTAAGGTCGCGTGCATGGAACACCAAACAATACGGCGCGGCGTCTATCTGATAATGGCGCTGTTTTGCCTTCAGCCGATGGCGCTCGGCGCGTGGCTGGCTTTGATCCCCTACATTAAAGAAACGCTTCAGCTGACCAAGTTCGATTTGGCGATAGCCCTGTTGGGGATGCCCGTGGCCGTTTTGGCCGCGCTTCAGTTCGCCGGTGGGTTATCGACACGCATCGGTGTGCGGCGCTTGGTGCTGGCGACGTTCCCGCTGCAATGCCTTGCCGCCTTCCTGCCGCTAATAGCGGGCAGCCAACTTATCCTGTTCTTCGCGCTTGGCGCCTTTGGCGCAACGCATGCCTTTATGGAGGTGGGGCTGAACGTCTATGCCGGACGGATCGAAAAGAAAGCGCGCGCACACATCATGAACCGGTGCCATGGGTTCTGGGCGCTGGGGCTTATGATCGGATCGTTTGTGGCGACGTCAGGAGCCGGGGAGTTAGGCTCTGTCAGGATCATGGCGGTGGTTGCGGTTGTGTCGACGGTTGTCGGCATGCTTGCGGCGCGGCGGTTGCCGAAGATGGGCGAGGAGGGGGCTGAGCATGTCGTGCCCCGCCGTAAGCTTTCGCAAATGCCGCCAGCGCTATTGGCGATTGGTGGGTTCATGTTGCTCGTCACGCTGGCAGAGGGTGCGATGTCGGACTGGTCGGCTGTCTATCTGTCCGAGCGCCAATCTATAGAAGTGGCCGAAGCCGGGATCGCCGTGACGATCTTTGCGGGCTTCATGGCATTTGGGCGCTTTTGCGGGGATTGGTTGAAGCAACGGTTCGGGGCGTTGGTTCTGGCGCGGGGATCGGTGATGTTTGCTTTGGCAGGACTTGCCTGTCTGATTGGACCGCTGCCGCTTGTGTTCTCATTCGTCGGGTTTGCCCTGCTCGGGGTCGGGGTAGCGTCGGGCTATCCTTTGGGGGTGTCGGCGGTGGCAGCCCTTGATGACACACACGAAGCCGCCAACGTCGCGATCATGTCGACATGCGCGTTGGCTGGCTTTCTCGTGGGGCCTCCTGTGATCGGATTCCTGGCGGACGCGTATGGATTGAAATTCGGCTTTGCGGCGATAATTCCCGGACTGATTGCCTGCCTCTTCCTTGCGAGGTGGTTGATTCCACCCGAGTCGGGCGAAGAGTCGCGTTGAATCGGGAGGAATTCGGCGATTCACTTGGGGTGCTTCGCCGATTCAGTGAATTTTGACCCTGATTTGGGCCAAAATTCTTCCACTGAATACGAGTTTTGAAAGAATTTACTGCCCATTTTCGACGCAAAAGACCTTATTTATATGGCTTTTAAAAAGATGAGAAAGAAAATTCGTCTTTCTGATAAAAAACTACTTGCGGACTACGGCCCCTAACCGTAGACACCCCTCACCGGCGGCGCAGAAATGCAACAACGGGGCGCCAGACGGGCTTAACGGCAACGAGACGCAAGAAAAAAAATAGAGATGGATGAGGCAGGGCGCGCCGAAAGTTAGGGCGCACTCAGTCACTTTTGTCTCTACGCTCTTTGAAATTGATGGTAACTGAAGAGATATGTGGGCGGTTTGGTCCTTTCGATGGATCAGCCTCTTCATATCGACTTTCTTAGGCTTCGGCCGATTATAGAAAGGTCAGCTTCACTGTTTGAACGGTTTCTTGTTTTCTTATGAAAACCTGAAGCACAACAAACAGAAAAAGATGTTTTGTAATGTTTCCTAGCCGGGACATTATGAGACGATGTGCAGAGGTTCGAACGTCAAGGATAAGCTAGCAATAGCTTTTCAACTTGAGAGTTTGATCCTGGCTCAGAACGAACGCTGGCGGCAGGCCTAACACATGCAAGTCGAGCGCACCTTCGGGTGAGCGGCGGACGGGTTAGTAACGCGTGGGAATATACCCTTCTCTACGGAATAGCCTCGGGAAACTGAGAGTAATACCGTATACGCCCTTCGGGGGAAAGATTTATCGGAGATGGATTAGCCCGCGTTGGATTAGGTAGTTGGTGGGGTAATGGCTCACCAAGCCGACGATCCATAGCTGGTTTGAGAGGATGATCAGCAACACTGGGACTGAGACACGGCCCAGACTCCTACGGGAGGCAGCAGTGGGGAATCTTAGACAATGGGGGAAACCCTGATCTAGCCATGCCGCGTGAGTGACGAAGGCCTTAGGGTCGTAAAGCTCTTTCGCCAGGGAAGATAATGACGGTACCTGGTAAAGAAACCCCGGCTAACTCCGTGCCAGCAGCCGCGGTAATACGGAGGGGGTTAGCGTTGTTCGGAATTACTGGGCGTAAAGCG
>NZ_CALJXO010000366.1:0-3818 GCF_937988555.1 uncultured Boseongicola sp.
CCCCAAGGAAACGTCGTCATAGCTCAAGAGATTGAAGAAGAGGGCATACACATCAGCGAGACACCCGTTCACCAAACGCCCCACGCGCGGCGCTTCCCACGCTGCAACCGCCCATTGTTTCAGGCCTTGCCCAAGCCGTTATCGTCTTTGAGGCCGCCGCAAAATCCGGCAGCCTCATCGCCGCACGGATAGCCCTTGATCCAGGCCGCGATGTCCTCGCGGTTCCCGGCCATCCCTTCGACGCCCACGCCTCTGGCTGCAATATGCTGATCCGAGACGGCGCCGCTCTGGAGCGATCCGCCAAAGACATCCTCGAAGCGCTCGAACGTCCGGAACCGGCCCGCCAGCCACGCTTTGCGCCTTCAAGAGCAGCCCGACCGCACCAAGCCTGCGACCCTTGGCCTGCGCCAGCAAATACTAGATCGTCTCGGCCCTTCCCCAGTCCTCAAAGATCAAGTGATCCGAGACCTGAACCTCAGCGTCGATGGTCTCCTCCCGGAAATCGCTATCCTGGAAATCCGAGGCGCTCTCCAACGGGATGCTGGTGGGATGTTGAGAGGGATGAAATGACCGCAAAGGCGGCGCATCCAAGCATCACTTACCCCCCCGGACGACATGCGCCGTTGACAAGTTCAGATCCGCGCCCACATGTTCCGCCGCCAAGACCCCCGGTTTCTTTGAAAGGTTTTTCATGCCCGTCGTCGTTGTCGAATCTCCGGCTAAAGCCAAGACAATAAACAAATATCTCGGCTCTGATTACACCGTTCTGGCCAGTTACGGCCACGTTCGCGACTTGCCGCCCAAGGATGGTTCCGTCGATCCAGACAACGCGTTTTTGATGAAATGGGAGATCGCTTCCGATTCGAAGAAGCACATCAAAGCGATTGTAGACGCCCTGAAAGACGACCCAGTGCTGATCCTCGCAACTGACCCCGACCGCGAAGGCGAGGCGATCAGCTGGCACCTTGAAGAGGCGCTCCGCGCCCGCAAAGCCATCAAAAAAGACACGCCCGTCAGTCGCGTCGTCTTCAATGCGATCACTAAATCTGCCGTCACCGAGGCGATGCAGAACCCACGCGAAGTAGACATCGATCTGGTCGAGGCCTACCTCGCCCGCCGTGCGCTGGACTACCTCGTTGGCTTCAACCTTTCGCCCGTGCTGTGGCGCAAACTGCCCGGCGCCAAATCTGCAGGTCGTGTTCAGTCGGTTTGCTTGCGCCTCATCGTCGAGCGCGAGATGGAGATCGAAAAGTTTCACGCTCAGGAATACTGGACCGTCAAATCACTGCTCGCCACGCCGCGCGGACAAGAATTTGAAGCGCGTCTCACCGTCCTTGGTGGCAAGAAGCTCGACAAGTTCGACATTTCAAACAGCACCGCAGCCGAACTTGCCGTACAAGCCATCGAGAGCCGCGACCTGACCGTCAAATCCGTCGAGGCCAAACCCGCCTCGCGCAATCCATCGCCGCCCTTCATGACCTCGACCCTGCAACAGGAAGCTAGCCGCAAGTTCGGCTTTGGTGCGCGACAGACGATGCAGGTCGCCCAACGGCTCTATGAGGCCGGACACATCACTTATATGCGGACTGACGGCATCGACATGGCCCCCGAAGCGGTTGCCGCTGCTCGTGATGCAATCAAGAACCGTTACAACGCCCAATACGTCCCCGACAGCCCGCGTGTCTATAAAAACAAGGCAAAGAACGCTCAGGAAGCGCACGAATGTATCCGCCCGGCGGAGATGACAGCCGACGCTGAGAGCTTGGATTTACGCGACGCGGACCAGAAAAAACTCTATGACCTGATCTGGAAACGCACGCTCGCGAGCCAGATGGCCGCCGCACGAATGGAACGAACAACGGTCGATATCGCCAGCCGCGATGGGCAAATTGAACTGCGCGCGACCGGTCAGGTCATGCTGTTTGACGGCTTCATCCGCGTCTATGAAGAAGGCCGCGACGATGTTGTCGACGACGATGACAAACGGTTGCCACAGATCATGGACGGCGAAAAGACCGACAAGAAAGCCGTCTCGCCCGAGCAGCATTTCACCCAACCGCCGCCGCGCTACACAGAAGCCACGCTGGTCAAACGGATGGAAGAACTAGGCATCGGTCGCCCGTCGACCTATGCCTCGATCGTCACAACAATTCAGGATCGTGGTTACGTCCACAAAGACAAGAACCGCCTTTTCCCCGAAGACAAAGGCCGTCTCGTCATTGCCTTCCTCGAGAATTATTTCAGCCGGTACGTCGGCTACGAGTTTACCGCGAACCTTGAAGAAGAGCTTGACGATATCACAGCTGGCAGCCGCGAATGGCAGGATGTCCTGGCGCGGTTCTGGCGTGATTTCAAAGCTGCAATTGAAGAAACAGCCGATCTTCGGATCACCGAAGTCCTTGAAAAGATAAATGAGGTTCTCGAACCACACCTTTTCCCGCCGACAGAAGAAGGCGGCGATCCGCGGCTTTGCCCGAACTGCGGCTTGGGACGTCTTTCGATGCGCACGGCTCGATCCGGCGGCGCTTTCATTGGCTGCTCGAACTACCCCGAATGCCGCTACACACGTGCCTTCGGCCCTCCGGGGTCTGAACCCGAAAGCTCAATCCCGCCCGAGGGCAAAATGCTCGGCGAGGATGCTGGCGACAACATCTGGGTCCACAAAGGCCGTTTTGGCCCCTACGTCCAGCGCGGTGAACTGACCGAGGAGAACAAGAAACCACCTCGTCAGTCGATCCCCAAGGATTGGCCGCCTGAGGATGTTGAACTCGAACAGGCCCTTAAACTTCTGTCGCTGCCGAGAAAAATCGGACCGCACCCAGAAGACGGTGTGCCGATCTGGTCGAATATCGGGCGCTATGGCCCCTATCTGAAATACGCCGAAAGCACGTCCGATCGCGGCGGCGTCAACGCCAACCTGGAAAGCATTGACGAGGTCTGGAGCGTTGGGATGAACCGTGCTGTCGAACTGATCGCGGCAAAGCTGGCGTCACGGGGCGCGCGCGGGGCGGCGAAAACATTGAAAGATCTGGGCGAACATCCCGAAAGCGGCGGTCCGATTGCCATCATGGACGGAAAGTACGGACCATACGTGAAATGGGAAAAGGTCAATGCGACCCTGCCCAAGGACACCGATCCCGAGGCCCTTACAATTGAGATGGCTGTGGAACTGATCAACGAAAAAGCCGGCAGCAAGGGCAAGAAAAAGCCGGCCCGCAAGAAGAAAGCGTCCTGATAGCGCTGCACTGCGGCGATTGACTTTGAGCAGACCTAGCGTCAAACCCTCTCGCGACAGATACAGAGGAGATCGCGCATGAAAAAAGTCTTTCCCAATGCCACAATGGCCCTGGAGGACGTCTTGCGCGATGATATGCTCATTGCAGCCGGCGGATTTGGTCTTTGCGGCATCCCCGAGCTTCTCTTGCAAGCAATCAAAGAAAGCGGCGTTAAAAACCTGACGTTTGCGTCCAATAACGCGGGCGTAGATGACTTTGGTATCGGCATCTTGTTGCAGACCAAGCAGGTCAAAAAGATGATCTCGTCCTACGTCGGCGAGAACGCAGAATTTATGCGGCAGTATCTTTCTGGCGAGTTAGAACTTGAGTTCAATCCGCAAGGCACCTTGGCCGAACGCATGCGCGCTGCTGGCTGCGGCATCCCGGGTTTTTACACCAAAACAGGCGTCGGCACGGTCATCGCCGACGGCAAAGAACACAAAGACTTCAACGGCGAAACCTATATTCTCGAAGAAGGCATCTTCGCCGATCTTTCCATCATCAAACCGTATAGGTTCACCGGTTTTTACCTCGTCAAAGATC
>NZ_CALJXO010000367.1:0-19608 GCF_937988555.1 uncultured Boseongicola sp.
CCCGCTCATATCTTGGCAGATCTAATACCTATTCCCGACCTGGCCGGACGCCTTTAATGCCAGACTTTCACGCACCCGACGGGACCCGAATTCACTATACCGACGAGGGTGATGGCACACCAATTCTTGCCCTCGCCGGCCTGACCCGCAACGGCCAGGATTTTGACTATGTCGCACCACATCTATCCACCAAGCGATTGATTCGTATGGATTATAGAGGTCGCGGAAAATCAGCATGGTCCGGAGCGGACACCTACACAATCCCGATCGAGGCAGGTGATGTCATCGCCCTTCTTGATCATCTCGAACTAGGGCAAATCGCTATCTTGGGCACGTCGCGTGGCGGCCTGATCGCGATGCTTCTTGCAGCCTTGGCAAAGCCTCGCCTCATCGGTGTTTGCCTCGTCGATGTTGGTCCCGAATTGGACGCCTCAGGCCTTGAGACCATCAAGGACTACATAGGCAAGAACCCGGTTCAAAAGACGCTTGAGGACGCGGCGATCATGCGCGCGCATCTCCTATCCGGCTTTGAAAATGTCCCAAAATCCCGGTGGAATGAAGAGGCGGAAAGGCACTATATCCAAACGCCCGACGGTCTGGAAATTAACTATGATCCCACGCTACGCGACGCGATCATCTCCGCTGGAACACAGCCCATGCCCGACCTGTGGCCGCTTTTTGACGCGCTCGCTGGGCTACCGATTGCTCTAATCCGTGGTGCAAATTCCGACCTTCTTTCGTCTGAGACTGCAAACGAAATGGCGCGCCGCCGCCCCGACATGATCCGAGCAGAAATCGCTGACCGTGGTCATGTTCCGTTCCTTGACGAACCCGCATCTTTGGAGGCACTCCGCGCATGGCTAACCTTGCTCCCGTAATCTCGGATATTGAAGACGCGGCAATCCGCCTTCGCGGTCACGCCTGTCGCACGCCCCTTCTAAATGCGCCACTTTTGGATGCGGATTTGGGCCGCCGCGTCTTCGTAAAAGCAGAATGTCTCCAAAAGACCGGCTCCTTCAAATACCGCGGCGCACGCAATGCTGTCGCGGCATTAAGCGATGCCCAACGCGCCGCCGGAGTCATCGCGTTTTCGTCGGGAAATCATGCCCAAGGCGTCGCCTTGGCCGCGCGTGAAATGGGATCGAAAGCCGTCATCATCATGCCCGCAGACGCGCCAGAATTAAAAATCGCTAACACACGCGCTCTCGGCGCCGAAGTCATTCTCTACGACCGAGACACAGAAGATCGCGACGAAATCGGAGGCCGGCTCTCTGGCGACCGCGGGCTGACTTTGATTAAGCCATTCGACAATCCCCAGCTCATCGCAGGTCAGGGAACAACCGGCCTCGAAATCGCGGAACAGGCGGCCGCGGCGGGCCTCAACAGCGCCGATGTTCTGATCTGCTGCGGCGGCGGCGGTCTGACCTCCGGCATCGCAATCGCTCTTGCGGGCAAAGCCCCCGCATTGAAGCCCTACACGGTGGAGCCTGAAGAATTCGACGATGTAGCGCGCTCATTGGCCACCGGTGTGATCCAAACCAATACGCGCCGCTCCGGATCACTCTGCGATGCTATCGTCACACCAAGCCCCGGCCAGATCACGTTCCCCATTATGGCGGCTCACTGCGGCCCCGGAATTGTCGTTTCCGAAGAGGACGCTTTGCGCGCCATGGCGATCGCGTTCAACCGGCTGAAGATTGTTCTGGAACCCGGCGGAGCTGTGGCACTTGCAGCCGCCCTTTTTCATCGAACCGACACCAAAGATGTCATCGCGGTTGCCTCAGGCGGAAATGTAGACGCGCCCCTCTTTCGTATGGCATTGGAGAAATATGGTTAACAACGGAGAGCCCAAATGCTGATTGCCGATCTCGACGGTCTTAAAACTCATTACCGCGACGACGGCGACCCGCATGGCCGTCCTGTTGTCTTCGCCAACTCTCTTGGAACCGATTTGCGGCTCTGGGATAAAGTCGTGGAAGGCCTTCCACAAGGCTTGCGCCTCATCCGGTATGACATGCGCGGTCACGGCCTGACCGACGCGTTAGCACCGCCTTATTCGATGGGTGCCTTAATATCGGACGCCGAAGCGCTCTTGGATCATCTCGCCGTGCGTGATTGCGTATTTGTCGGGCTGTCTATCGGTGGCATGGTCGCCCAAGGTCTTGCGGTAAAACGCATGGATCAGGTCCGCGCCATGGTTCTGTCCAACACCG
The DNA here is from genome assembly GCF_937988555.1 of uncultured Boseongicola sp. Classification (NCBI taxonomy): domain Bacteria; kingdom Pseudomonadati; phylum Pseudomonadota; class Alphaproteobacteria; order Rhodobacterales; family Paracoccaceae; genus Boseongicola; species uncultured Boseongicola sp. The sequence goes on from NZ_CALJXO010000367.1 coordinate 2,214, forward strand.
CAGCAAAAATTGGCACTGTGCAAACATGGCAAAACCGAATTGACGCCGTGGCAAACGACGGACTTGAGGCAATCGCAGACACCGTTATGGCACTTTGGTTTTCGTCGAAATTCCGAAAAACCGCCGAGGTCAGTGCCTGGCGCTCGATGCTGACCCGGCAACCTCTGGAAGGCTATATTGGCTGCGTGGCCGCAATTGCAGGCACCGACTTTTACACCACAACAGCCGGCCTGACCTTGCCGACTCTCGCGATCGCGGGAAGCGAAGACGGCTCTACCCCCCCCGACCTTGTGCGCGAGACTGCCACTTTGGTGAAGGGCTCATCGTTTCACTTAATCCGGAGTGCCGGTCACCTTCCGTGTGTCGACAAATCGGGCGAATACGTCGAAATCTTAACGACTTTCCTTAAGGACATTGGCCACATTTGAGGAAACCCTGAGACACCGCGGTCAACCTCCCTTCCCGGCCAGCATTTCCTACCCTATCAAAGCGCAACTCCTCTCCCGAAAGCCCTGTATGCGCCTGCCCCTGATCTTCGTCATCGCAACCACCGTGATCGATTCCATGGGCATCGGCCTGATCTTGCCGGTGCTGCCGTCGCTTCTGCGCGAAGTGGCCGATATCCCGCTTGCCGACGCTGCCCTTTACGGAGGCGTCCTCGTCACCGCTTTCGCCTTTATGCAGTTTATCTTCGGTCCGATCATCGGCGCGCTTTCCGACCGCTATGGTCGCCGCCCGATCATGCTGATCTCGCTACTCGTCATGGCGCTGGACTACATTGTCATGGCGCTAGCGGGCGCATTCTGGATCCTGTTGGTCGGTCGCATGATTGGCGGTGTCGCCGCCGACACCCAATCTACGGCCTATGCGTTCATGGCCGATATCTCGAAGCCTGAAGAAAAAGCAGCACGCTTCGGCATAATCGGCGCGGCCTTCGGCATGGGCTTCGTTTTCGGCCCCCTGCTTGGCGGCCTTCTCGCTGAATTCGGCACCCGCGCGCCCTTCTATGCCGCCGCTGCCCTCGCCGCACTTAACCTCGTCTTTGGCTATTTTGTCATGCCCGAGACCCTCAAGGACGAAAACCGCCGACCGCTGTCGCTGGCCCGCGCCAACCCGTTCGGAGCCTTCAAAAACGTCTCTGCAAGTCCGCTTTTGCGCCGCCTCCTTGTTCTTTTCTTCCTCTATCAGGTCGCCTTCATGGTCTACCCCTCGATCTGGGCCTACTATACCGAGGCCCGCTTCGGCTGGGAGCCTCGAATGATCGGCCTCTCGCTCGCCGCATTCGGCATCGCCATGGCCATCGTGCAAGGCGGTCTCATACGCTACATCCTGCGCTGGCTCGGAGACCGCGGCACAATTCTTTATGGGCTCGCCTTCAACTTCTTCGCCTTTATCATCCTCGCCTTTGTTGAAAGCGGGTTCCTCGCAATCATATTTATCCCCCTCACAGCACTCGGAGCCGTCGTCACCCCCGCCGTGCAAGGAATGATGTCGCGCGCCACATCCGACAATAGCCAGGGCGAGCTGCAAGGCGTGTTATCATCGACCTCTGCCCTCGCCACAATAATCTCACCGCTTATCATGACGCAAATTTTCGCAGCCTTTGCCCGCGAAGACGCCGCCTACTTCCTGCCCGGCGCACCGTTTCTTTTGTCTATGGTACTCATGGTCCTCTGCGCAGTCGTCTTCCTCGCCACGCCGCGCGCCCAACCCGCCTGACATAGGTCGCATTTAACCCGTTTTCCGCCATCCAAAGTCGATTTCTGACGCGAAGCCTGCCGCTCAATCGCCACCCTGACCAAAACCACTAACCAAGGCCACTACCCATGCAACAAATCCGCGCCGCCGTCTGTTTCGAGTTTGGCAAGCCGCTCGCAATCGAAACCGTCTACCTCGCCGCCCCGACGGGCCGTGCCATCGAGGTTACTCTGAAAGCCTGCGCCATCTGCCACTCAGACATAACCTACGCAGACGGCCACTGGGGCGGCACGCTCCCGGCAGTTTACGGCCACGAAGCCGCAGGATACATCAGCGCCCTTGGCCCCGACGCCACCGGCCAGACAATCGGCGACCGTGTGATCGTAACACTGATCCGCTCCTGTGGCACCTGCCCAACCTGTAGCGCGGGCAAACCCGTGATCTGCGAGCGTCCCATGGGTCCGGCACCCCTCGCACTACCCGATGGCACTCCCATCGAACAGGCCATGTACTGCGGCGCATTCGCCGAAAAAGTCGTGGTTGACCAAAGCCAGATAGCTCCGATCCCCGACGCGATTGACTTCGATGTTGCCTCTCTTTTGTCGTGCGGCGTGATCACCGGTGTCGGAGCGGTCGTGAATACAGCAAGGCTTCAAGCCGGCGAAGACGTCGTCGTCATCGGCGCGGGCGGCGTCGGACTAAACGCAATTCAGGGCGCCGCCATCGCTGGCGCCCGCCGTATCGTCGCTGTTGATCTTTCAGAAGAGAAACTCACCGACGCCAAAGCCTTCGGCGCCACCGACGGCATCCTCGCGACAGACCCGGCGCCCTGGGATCGCTTGCGCGAGATCACCGGTCGCGGCGCCGACGCCGTCTTTGTCAGCGTCGGCGTTCCCGCCGTGTATTCAACCGCGCCGAACTATCTGGCGCCTGGTGGTCGCCTCGTCATGGTCGGTATGCCCCCGACCGGAGCAGCCTCTTCCTTTGAGCCCGGCAACTTCGCAGCAGCCTGCCAATCCATGGTCGGCTCTAAAATGGGCAATACCGTACTGGCCCGCGATATCCCTTGGCTCGTGGACCTCTACCTTCAGGGGCGCCTCAAGCTTGACGAATTAATCTCCCGCCGCTGGTCCCTTGATCAGATCAACGAGGCCATCGCCGATACCAAATCCGGTGCCGCACGCCGCAACGTGATTATCTTCGACCAAAACAAGGAATAGTCGCCTAAGATCAGGCCTCTACGCGGCCCTCTTCACCCCTTTTCAAAATACCTGTTAGCCGAACACGGAAAATCTACCAAATTGGTCGCAAATCACCGCACGTTGTATGAACGAAATCCGTTTGCTCGAATATGCACCGGCATAATACCGATACAAATACCGACGTTTTGCTCTCAGCGCTAACGCCAAAGATTAGAGGTGATTCACGCCAATCCCGCAAAAGACCGGCAACACCCACCGCCCGAAGCATTAACTCCCCGTCAAAGCCTTTCGCCGTCCCATTCGTACAAAACGACGCTTTCCGTCTCGTGCGCCCCAAGGCTGCGGTACAACTCGCGTGCAGCATGGTTGTCGTGCTCGGTCGCGACCCAGATGCTCTCACACCCCCGGTCCCGTGCCAGATCGACGATCCGCTTCATCAACCGCGAAGCAATCCCGTGGCGCTGATACGCCTCGTGCACGCCCACCTCATTGATAAAAAACGAGAACGGCTGATCCGGATGCATAATCACAGTTCCGCTCGCAAAGCCAATGACTTCGCCCTGATCCAAAGCCACAACAATCTCGTTCACACGCGTCGCCAAAAACCCGTAAGCTCGGGAAGGATCAATCGGATTGTCAAACGTGCCTTCACGAACGCGTTCAAGAATATGCACGTCCTCTGGACCGAGGTTGCGAATGGTGATTGGGTTCATCTGAAGCAACTCTCATACGACCAAAGACAGGGCCAAGTCATTGAAACTCAGCGATCTTGACATCATCGTCACCGCTCCGCCAGCCCCGGGATGGGGGGGGCGCTATTGGATCCTCGTCAAACTGACAACCGACACAGGCATCACCGGCTGGGGAGAGTGTTACGCCTCGGCTGTCGGCCCCGAGGCGATGAAAGCAGTGATCACCGATGTCTTTGCCCGCCACATGGCCGGTGAAAGCCCCGAAAACATTGAATTAATGTTCCGTCGCGCCTACTCGAGCGGCTTCACCCAACGCCCCGATCCTACCGTGATCGGCGCGTTTTCAGGGCTTGAAATCGCGTGCTGGGACATCCTCGGCAAAGACCGTGGCCGCCCCGTCTGGGCGCTTCTCGGTGGCCGTATGAATGACCGCATCCGCGCCTACACATACCTCTACCCGCTCGCCCATCACCCCTTGCCCGCATTCTGGGGCAACGCCGACATGGCGGCAGAAAGCGCAATTGCCCTTGTCGAACAAGGCTATACCGCCGTCAAATTCGACCCCGCAGGCCCCTACACCCTGCGCGGCGGTCACCAACCCTCGCTGCACGACATCGACACTTCCGCCGCCTTCTGCCGCACCATCCGCGACGCCGTCGGCCCGCGTGCTGACCTTCTCTTTGGCACCCACGGCCAGTTCACAACGGGCGGCGCAATCCGCATGGCCAAGGCGATCGAGCCCTATAATCCGCTGTGGTTCGAAGAGCCAGTCCCCCCCGACAACGTCGCCTCCATGGCCGAGGTTGCCCGTGCGACGTCGATCACCGTTTCAACCGGTGAACGCCTTACCACAAAGGCCGAGTTCGCCGCAGTTCTTCAAGCCGGAGCGGCAAATATCCTGCAACCCGCCTTAGGCCGTTCCGGCGGTATCTGGGAGACAAAAAAGATCGCAGCCATCGCCGAAACCTACAACGCGCAAATCGCGCCACATCTCTATGCAGGTCCCGTTGAGTGGGCGGCAAACGTCCATCTTGCTATGTCGATCCCAAACCTTCTGATGACCGAAACCATTGAAACCGACTTTCACAAGGCGCTGATCGGGAATACGATTTCTGTCGAGAACGGCTACATCGAAGCTCCCACAGCGCCCGGTCTCGGAATCGAGGTAGACGAGGCCCTCGCCCGCGCGCATCCCCTTATCGACGATGGCCTTCACCTCGAAATGCAGGAAGCTCCAATCAGCTACGCGGCCCCCAACATTTTTGAAGGCGGCGCGCCGCCGAAGCCTGAAAACTAACCCGGCAACGATGCAGTGCGATCGTATTATCTACGTCATCAAACCAAGCTACACGCCCTTGCTCCTAGACAAATGCTGCGCGGCACATCCGCGCCCGAAGGGGTGGAAAACAGCATCTTAAAGAAAGGCAGCCGAAACTACGCATCGAACGGTTTTCGGTGAGCGCCATTTGAAAACGGTCACTCACTTTCAAAACATCCCGAAAGGTGTCATCGGACTTGCATGGCTGGCCGAAGTAACCCCGACACAACATACTGGTGACAGTTCAAAGGCGTCTGGAAAGCAAATATATGTTACCAAAGTATTTTTCTCCAACTGGCGGCCATCCGGGTCAAGAACAGCTATTGACCGACCGGGCTGTGTTCACGGATGCCTATGCGGTTATTCCCAAAGGCACGATGCGCGATATTGTGACCAGCTTCCTTCCATTTTGGTCGAAGACCCGACTTTGGGTCCTGTCACGGCCTCTCAGTGGCTTTGCCGAAACGTTCTCGCAATACATCATGGAAGTCGCGCCCGGCGGAGGTTCTGACCGCCCCGAAACCCAATCAGGTGTCGAAAGCGTTCTGTTTGTTGTCGAAGGACAGATGCGCCTGACCGTCGACGGAGCCACCTACGAGCTTTCTCCCGGCGGTTACGCATTTCTGCCGCCTGACGCCGTCTGGACACTGCACAATACCTCACAAGCCGTCAGTCGGTTCCACTGGATCAGAAAGACCTACGAGGCCGTTGAAGGACTGCCCCATCCCGAAACGATCGTGACCAACGAACAAGACGTCGCGCCGACGGTCATGCCCGAAACGGATGGGAAATGGGCAACGACCCGCTTTGTGGACCCAACAGACCTTCGTCACGACATGCACGTCACGATCGTGACCTTTGAACCCGGAGCAATCATTCCGTTCCTCGAAACCCATGTCATGGAACACGGCCTCTATGTTCTTGAAGGCAAGGCCGTCTACCGCCTCAATCAAGACTGGGTCGAAGTGGAAGCGGGTGACTATATGTGGCTGCGCGCCTTTTGCCCTCAAGCCTGCTATGCGGGAGGTCCAGGCCAGTTCCGATACCTTCTCTACAAAGACGTCAACCGCCACATGAAACTGTGATTGATCGCCGTTGTTTTAATCGTGATCACTGAAGAGACGTGTCGCTCGGTTGATCTTGCGACACGTCCAGCGTGCGTTGAACAAAGCGGGAAGCTGACACCCAGCGCCCCAGCCAAAACAATTCCTAGCGCAATCCCGGAAGACACTGGCCCGCCCTTGCGCGAAGCATGCCGCCCTATGGTCCCAAACACGAGGTAAAACAGCACCAGAACGGGCGCGATCATGATGAGAAAAAAACAGCCCCTCAAAATCCAGCGCCACGGCATTGCCAAGTGACACCAATAAACTGACGCGCAAGCCAAGACGCCGCAAAATGAGGCGTCCGTTGTCAAAACCGCGTCCGCAAGCATGTAAGGCACGGCCCCAAGCATCCTTGCCACGATGATCCAGACGCGCTGAGCCGTCGGCCAAAAATTTGTGGCATATCTGTCAAGGACAACACCGAACAAGATGCACCAAACCAGAAGCGCCAATAAGGACGCCTAAGTGGTTCGGCCCAAATTCGAAGCAGAACAAGCCGGATGCCACCAAAAATCAACAGATGCAGCCCGAGATACTCAGCCACGAGAACCGGCAAGGTATTGAGATTGACGGCCCCTGCAATAAGAGGGATCGCAACGGTCGGCGCGAGACAAAAGATCGCTATTTGACGACCAGACAGCGCGCAACTGGGAATCACGCCTCGGCAAGAGCCCGGCTACGCTTCGAAACATCACCATCAAACCAGCAAGCAATCCTATAATTGCAAACCCGGTCGGCAGGATCGTGACGTCAGACGTGCGCCCGTAAGCGCCGTCCAGCCAGGCACCGCTTCACCGCGGCCCACACGGCTCTGCAAAATCGATACGTGCTCTGTGAACGGGGCTGCAATGGCCCGGCGCACTATCGCACCGTCACTTACGGCTTCGCCTTCAAACGCGTCTGCGTCGACCATCCTCAACGCATCCACCGCAAACGCCCGCAGTCCAGGCTCCCACGCGCCGGTCACCAGTGGCAGGTTTTCGGGCGTGGTCCGATCGACGATCTGCGAAAGTGCCGCGATCAACACAACAGGGCCAACATCCTTTCGAGACGCTGCCACACGAACCAAGATGTCCGTCGCCATTGAGTGACCTCGTAGCGCATAGGGCTCATTGTCCTTGGCCAAAGCGCCGATGACGTCTGAAGCTTGCTCCACCAGAAGTCGGGTCGTTCCGTCAACCAAATTAACGTCGCCAGACATGGGCACCGGATGCCGTCCGTGCCCCATAAATTCAAAAGCGAATACTCTGTATCCCGCACGCGCAAGTGGCAGTGCATAGCCCTGCATCATCTGCTGAGACCCCGCAAAGCCATGGGCCACAACCACAGTGGGACCATCCGCACCCGGCTTGGCATAAAGTGTGACCGGCGTTTGCCCGATATTAGACTTTGAAATAATGATGTCGCTGCACGCTGCTTCCAATATCCAAACCGAAATCAAGATCACAGCAAACGCCAAGATCGCTCTCACCGGAAAGCTCGGCGAGCGATATTGCAGCGGCCGTGCCGGTCATATGCGATCATTGAACGGTCGCTTGTGGTCCGAAGACAAAATAGTTTGACAGACGGCCTAGCATGGCGGTCGCCAATGTCGACATACCGCAGCGGCCGATGTTATCTTTGACGTCGAACACTTAACGCGCGTGCCGCTGCCCCAGCGAGCCATCAGACCCACCCTCGCCCCACAAAAAAGGCCCTCGCAATTTTCACTGCAAAGGCCCGTTTTAATTTACCAAAGGGCTTTAGACGTGATCGTCTTTGGCCAACGAGCCATCGCCATGCCCGGCCATACCGCCCGAAACCTCTTCGGTTGCTTCATCCGAAAGCTCTTCCGGCAACACGAGGTTCAAGACAATCGCAATAAACGCGGCTGGCAGAAGACCACTGGTCATCAGGATACGCATTGTATCCGGCAGGTACTGAACCGCCTTGGGATCAAGCTGCAGACCAAGACCAATGGACAAAGCAATCGCAAAGATCACCATGTTGCGACGGTTCCAGTTGACGTCCGAAAGCATCGAAATACCTGCAGCTACAACCATACCGAACATCACAATCACGCCACCGCCGAGCACCTCGATCGGAATTGTGCGAATGACGGAACCTACCTTTGGTATCAAACCACAAATGATCAGGAAAATCGCACCGATTGTCACGACATGGCGGCTCATAACGCCGGTCATCGCGATCAGGCCAACGTTCTGGCTGAACGACGTGTTCGGGAAGCCACCAAAGATGCCAGCAACAGCCGAGCCAATACCGTCGGCATAGGTTGCGCCTTCGATTTCCTTGTCGGTTGCTTCGCGCCCTGCACCGCCTTTTGTGATACCCGATACGTCGCCCACAGTTTCAACTGCCGACACAAAGGCCATAAGACAGAAACCGATGACTGCAGCAAAACTGAACTCGAACCCATACTTGAATGGCGTGGGAAGAGCGAAAGGAGCCGCGCGCGCCCAGCTTGTGCCGATGCCTTCAAAAGTCACCATGCCGACCATCAGCGCGTAAAGATAACCGACAAAAATACCGATCACAACGGCTGAGACAGACATCATCCCGCGGGCAAAGAACTTCAGGCCCAACGTGACAAAAACAACGATCAAAGCGGCCGACCAGTTAAGAAGGCTACCGTATTCCGGCTGATTGATGGCGGGAATGCCACCCGCCGAATACTGAATACCAACTTTGACCAGTGCCAGACCGATCATCGTCACAACCAGACCTGTCACAAGCGGCGGCAAAGCGAAACGGATGCGGCCGATCACTGAACCCAATGATGCGTGGAACAGACCACCAATCAAGATACCGCCAAACAACGCGGGAAGCGCCTCAACACCCTTGCCCGCAACAAGCGGGATCATGATCGGAATAAAGGCAAAGCTCGTCCCCTGAACGATTGGCAAACGCGCGCCAACGGGTCCAAAACCGATCGTCTGAAAAAGCGTCGCGATACCGGCAAACAGCATCGACATCTGGATAAGGTAGGTCATATCCGGGAAGCCTTGCGCTCCCGCATCCGATCCAAAGCCAAATCCGGCCGCACCTGAAATGATGATAGCAGGCGTAACATTCGAAACGAACATTGCCAAAACGTGCTGGATACCCAGCGGAATGGCACGGTGAAGCGCCGGAGTGTAGTTGGGATCGCGAAGTTGTTCCGGCGTCCCTATCGATACATCGGCCATGAGTTATTCTCCCTGATGCGATGATTGAGCCAGCCCCTCGCTGACGCATTCTTTGTCGGTTTCGATCACGTATGGCGTCTCGAACCAGTGTTCTTCCAAGTTATCGCCGTCACCAATTCGATCAATGACGGCGAATAGTCCGGGGTCGTAAAGCGGGGCCAAAACTCCATGCCACGTCCCTCGATGGTAGTTAATTCCTTGCCCTATCTGCGTTTGAAACGCCTGCGGACGGCCTGGTACGCCGCCTTCATCGCGGGCCACAATGACAAGAAAGGGGTGCGCGCTCATCGGAATAAACGCCTGACTTCCGTCCGGATGCCGCTCGACCATTTCAAGCCTCAAAGGGAGCGCGCGCGGTACGGCCTTAAACAGGCTGATACCCGCCCGACCATCAGTGAAGTCCAAAGCCGCACGATCATGAAATCTGCCGCAAAGCCCCTGGTTGATGATCTTGTCGGGCGATCCCGTCGCCTCGATCACATCACCAAACGGGGCAAATGCTTCGGCGGTCAGCCGCTGGACGCGGATAGGAACCCTCACACCGAAAACTTCTCAATAAGACGAAGCTCTGCGATGCGTTCGACCTGGCGGCAGGCGGCCGCGAACTCGGTGTCGCGGTCATTCTCGATCCGGGCCTCAAACGCCGCCATAATAGAGGCTTTCGTGTTGTCGCGCACCGCAATGATGAACGGAAACCCAAACCTCAAAACATAAGCGTCGTTTAACGTGGTAAATGTCGCCCGCTCATCGTCCGTCAGCGCATCAAGACCAACCGAAGCCTGCTCGGCAGTCGACTCCTCTGTCAGACGCTTGGCTTGCGCCAATTTGCCCGCAAGATCGGGGTGCGCTGTTAAAACACCGAGGCGCTTTTCCTCTGATGCGGTCCGAAACACCCGCGCTAGCGCACTGTGCACGCCGGTCGCAGTGTCATGTGTCGGACCCAACTCAAGATCAAACGCGCCATCCGCGATCCACGGCGAATGCTCAAAGATGCCGCCGAACTCGGCGACAAATTCGACCCGGGCCATTTTTGATGGCCGGACAATCCGGTTTGCCGGATGATGTGTCGCCCAATGTTGTGCAATCTCCAGTCGCGATGCAAACCACACACTCTCATGTGAGGATATGTAATCTAAAGCACGCTTCAACGCGGCCGTCCGACCGGGCCGCCCCGCAAGACGACAGTGAAGCCCGATCGACAACATCTTTGGCGAACCGTCTTCGCCCTCGCCGTAAAGAACGTCAAAGCTGTCTTTCAGGTAGGTCTCGAATTGATCGCCCGAGTTGAACCCCTGAGGCGTCGCAAACCGCATGTCGTTGCAATCAAGCGTATAAGGAACGATCAGCTGGTCGCGGCGACCAAACTCCGCCCAATACGGCAGATCATCTGCGTACGAATCCGCCACATAGGCAAATCCGCCCTCTTCTGCCGCCAGCCGCACCGTGTTTTCAGAACACCGGCCCGTATACCAACCATGCGGACGCTCGCCAACAACCTCAGTATGAAGCGCAATGGCCTCAAGCATATGTGCCCGCTCGTCAGCCTCACTGAAATCCTTGTATTCAATCCACTTCAACCCGTGGCTGGCAATCTCCCAACCTGAGGTTTTCATTGCGGCCACCTGATGCGGAGCCCGCGCCAATGCCGTGGCAACACCATAAACCGTGACCGGAAGGTCCTTCAGCATACGATGTAGACGCCAAAACCCGGCACGAGACCCGTACTCGTACATCGATTCCATATTCCAATGCCGCTGCCCCGGCCAAGCCGCGGCGCCAACGATCTCGCTCAGAAACGCCTCAGACGCTGCATCCCCGTGCAAGATGTTATTTTCGCCACCTTCTTCGTAGTTCACAACAATCTGCACAGCAATTTTAGCACCATTCGGCCAGTTCGCCGAAGGCACAGAATTCGCGTAGCCAGTCATATCGCGCGGGTATCGAGACACAGGTATCCCCCATCAAAGTTAAGACGTTCTATTCCAAAACAATGAATATGTTTTTCAACAAATTTTTGAAAGACTGTAGTCGCCACTATGGTTTGTGTGCAGGCTCACATATCGCGATGGTGGATCAAGCAACGCACGGAGCATCAAATGGCCGGTTATCTCACAACGCACGTCCTCGACACTTCAAACGGAAAGCCTGCCGAAGGGCTTCAGATCGATTTATACAGATTAGAAGACGAACGCCGCATTCACCTGCGCACGCTCAACACCAACAGCGATGGTCGAACCGATGAACAGATACTGCCTGCGGGCGAATTTGCCGTCGGGACCTACGAGCTCGTCTTTCACACCGGGGCCTATCTCGACAAAGTCGGCGTGCCAGACGAAAGCCCCAGGTTCCTCGATTTGATCCCCATCCGCTTTGGCATGTCAGAGGCGTCACATTACCACGTGCCACTTCTGCTCTCGCCATTCGGCTACGCGACCTACCGTGGCAGCTAAAGCTTTTCGTTGGCTTTTGAGATTTCGGCCCCGATACGTTCAACCATAAACTCCATAAATAGCCGCGCCTTGGGGTCTTGCCGTCGACGATGCGTAAAAAGGCAGGCCATCTGAACAGGCTCAGGCGGGGTTTTGGTCGCAACAGACATCAACCGCCCGTCGTTCAAATAATCGGCGACCTCGAAAATCGGTTTCATCGCGACGCCTTGACCAGATAGCGCCCAGTCTGTCAAAACATCGCCGTCGTCAGACTCGTAACGCCCCCAAACACGCAGACGCTTTGGGCCCTCCTCGGTGGTCACCCGCCACTGAAACTCCGGTGCGCCGGGAAACCTCAAGTTCAGACATTCGTGCTTATCTGCGACCAACGCGTCGCCGTCTTTCGGAAATCCGCGCGCCCTGACATAGCTCGGCGACGCACAGAAAACGCGCTGCACATCTGCGATCTTTCGGATGCGCAAATTGCTGTCTTCCGGCTGACCCAAAAAGAACGCAAGATCCAAGCCTTCCGTTGTCAGATCCACTTTGCGATCGGTAAGACGCAACCGCACATTGACTTCAGGATAGGCCTCAAGAAAAGCCGGAACATGCGGCGCAAGCAGTCGCCGCCCCACTCCAAGCGGAGCCGCCACAAAAAGCGAACCTTTGGGATTGTCAGTTATATTGACGACCCGAGCCTCGGCATTGTCAACCGATTCAAGAACTTCGCACGCGCCAGTGTAAAACGCCTTTCCCTGCTCAGTCGGCGTCAAACTGCGTGTCGTCCGCTGGAACAACCGCACGCTAAGATGCTCCTCCAACTGCGAAATCCGTGCTGACGTGACAGCAGGCGAGATCCTCAAATCACGACCAGCCGCCGACATGCTCCCCAGCTCGTAGACCCGGACAAATGTGCGGATATTCTCAAAGTATGACATTATTCGGCTTTTTTTGATGCTGTTTGGCTTTTACTGTTGATACCAGAGTAATCACGAGCCGACTAGTATGCTCGGATGCGCACCTTTGGAGACAAGCAATGTATGATTTTGCGGTGATGTGGGATTGGGTCGGTTTTGCCGTCCGTTGGCTGCACGTGATTACGGCAATCGCTTGGATTGGCTCGTCTTTCTACTTTGTCGCCCTTGATCTTGGGCTTAAGAAAGTGCCGCACCTGCCCGTTGGCGCGCATGGCGAAGAATGGCAAGTGCACGGTGGCGGCTTCTATCACATCCAGAAATACCTAGTGGCCCCCGAAAACATGCCGGAACATCTCGTCTGGTTCAAATGGGAAAGCTACGCCACATGGCTGTCTGGCGCTGCCCTTTTGATGATCGTGTATTGGGTCGGCGGAGAATTGTTCCTTCTCGATCCGACAAAAGCTGATCTCGCGCTTTGGCAAGGCGTCCTGATCTCGGCCGGGTCGCTCACCATCGGCTGGGTTTGCTACGATTTCCTGTGCAAATCCAAACTTGGTGAAACACCCACCACCTTGATGCTTCTTCTCTTCGTCATCCTTGTCGCCATGTCCTGGGGCTATAACGAGATTTTCACGGGACGCGCCGCACTGCTGCACCTTGGCGCGTTCACCGCAACCATCATGACCGCAAACGTTTTCTTCATCATCATGCCCAATCAGCGGATCGTGGTGAAAGACCTGCAAGAAGGCCGTACCCCGGACCCGAAGTACGGAAAAATCGCCAAACTGCGCTCGACGCACAATAATTACCTGACGCTACCTGTCGTTTTTTTGATGCTCTCCAACCACTACCCTCTCTCGTTTGCAACAGAATACAGCTGGATCATCGCAAGCCTCGTGTTCCTCACCGGCGTCACAATCCGACACTACTTCAACACGATGCACGCCACAGGCAAAGGCCCCCATTGGACCTGGGCAGTGACTGTCATCCTTTTCATCGTCATCGCGTGGCTCTCAACCGCTGGTATGCACGACACCTACGAGGAAGCCGACGCACGCGCTCTTACCCCGTATGAAGAGAAGTTCGCGTCTGCCGCCGGATATGACGCCGCCTACGACGCCGTCATCGGTAACTGCTCGATGTGTCACTCAAGAGAACCAGTCTGGGACGGCATTCGATGGGCCCCAAAAGGCGTTGCGCTCGAAACGAAAAGCGACGTCGCGCGCCATGCAAAGGCGATCTTCCTTCAGGCCGGCGTAAGTCACGCAATGCCGCCGCCCAATGCCTTCGAGATGGACGACGAAAGCCGCGGCGCAATTGTCGCGTGGTTCCGCGCCGCCGACTAGCCTGCAGACCACGAAGACAATCCTTTGAGAATGAATGTCTATCCTGTGATACCATCGCGTTGACCTCCGAATTGAGGCAGCGCAATTCCGCATGCCATCAACCCTGAGAAACGACACACTCTGGTGGCTGAGGGCGGCAATACCGCGGAGCGTTTCAATGCATGTGTTGCATCGACCGGCTAAAACCGCATGGCAAAGCCGACGTTCACTTTCGACCGGCGCTCACCGACGGGACGGGCGGAGATCGGACTTTTGCTGCGGGTGTGAAGCGATGGGGCCTTGTTCAGAGAGATGACATGGAGTTGGCAGCAAATTTACGGCACGAAATTGCTGGCTCAGGCAAGGCTGTCAACCTGGCCTGAGCTTCGCCTATGACGTCACAGCCTGAATTTTAAGACTTCGCTTTGGTGCGCCATCACTCAACACCTTTGAAACCTGTTCCAAGGACATTTGATGGGACACGATCCGCTCTATGCCGGGGCCGAAAGTCGCAATCATATCAAGTGCTTTGGGGATGTTATGGTTCAGGGAATGGGAGCCCGCAAGTGTCAGCTGGCGGCGGAAGACTTCGAATGGTGAGATTTCGATCCGAGCGTCTGACGGGCAGACGCCAAAGAACAACCCCTTGCCTCCGTTGGCGATGAAGTGGGCCAGTCTGCCTGCGACCGCAGACACGCCAGTGGCGTCAACTGCAAGGTCGACGCCTTGGTGCAATTTCTCAAGATCTGCAGAGCCAGAGGCCACCGCGCCAAAGCCGAAACTTTCGGCGAGCTCAAGCCGCGTGTCGTCAATGTCGGCAAACGCGATGTCGAGGATGCCGTGATTTTTGAGCGCGATCCCAATGAGCAGACCCATCGGACCAGCACCGAAGATCAGAGCGGTTTCCATCCAGGGCTCATGCACTGCCCCGACACCATTCAGCGCACAGCCCATGGGTTCAGCCAAAGCAGCGGTGGTGAACGTCAGGTCGCCTATTGGATGCAGCGAAGTGGCCTTGACGACGCTCAATTCGGCAAAGCCGCCGTTGCGGGTCACTCCGTTAGCGCCAAGCGTTTCGCACAAATGGGCCCAACCGCGGCGACAGGCCCGGCAGCTGCCGCATTCGATGTTTGGGTCGACGACCACGCGATCACCAATGGCCACTTCGGTCACACCTGGCCCCACGTCAGCAACGATGCCTGCGTATTCGTGGCCCGGGACTATGGGGAACGTCGAGGTGCCATAGTTGGCTTTCAGCACCTCAAAATCCGTATGGCAGATGCCACTGGCTTTGACTTGAATGATAACCTCGCCCGCACCCGCAACCGGATCAGGGAGGGATGCGAACACGACTTCGTTCCTTGCGGGATAGCTGATAGCTTTCAAATCCGGATCCTCTCGCAGTATGTAATCTCTAGACGTAGGTTTCCAGGGTCGCGGTCAGTCCATCAGCCCAGATCTTCCGCAACCAATCCTCGAACGCATCCGCAAAGCGGGGCTGCTCCGCCAGATCGCCGTAGATGTTCTTTTGTGCCAGCCAGGCGCCCGGGTCGGTTTTGGCGGCCTTGGCCACATTGCGTAGGTCGTCCCAGAAGGGATCGTTGGGTTCGATGGTCGAGCCATCCTCGCGTGTGCCTTCACACATGCGCGCCCAGATCGCTTCTACCAGGGCCAGCCCGTTGACCGAGGTGCCATCCGCCAGCCCCTCGCGCAGGATCGGCAGCAGGAATCCGGTGTGGCGGGACGAGCCGTCAAAGGCGACGCGGCGGGTGGTGTCGACGATTTTGGAGTTGGCGAACCGCGTGGCGATCAGGTCAACGTAATCGGCGGGTTCCATACCCGGTACTGGCTTGATGTGCGGTGCGATTTCCTCGATTTCGACCTTGCGAAACAGCGCATTGATCAACGGGTGGTCCATGCAGCCCGAGATGGTCTCGATCGACAAAACCTCGCCCGGATTGGCGATGACCTGATGGCCTGCGTTGAGGACGCGGATCTTCATCGTCTCGTAGTCGTGCACCAGATCTGTGAATGTCGCGCCAACCTTGTCCCAGTCGGGGCGTCCGGCGCAGAAATCATCCTCGATCACCCACTGGCGGAAATTCTCGTGCGTGACGGGCGCGTTGTCTTCGATCCCCAACTCGCGCACGAGTTTCAACTCGTTCGGTCCGGTGGCAGGGACGATGCTGTCGACCATCGAGTTGGGAAAGGTGCAGTTCGTGTCGATCCAGATAGCGAGGTCAGGATCGGACAGGCGAGCAAGCGACACGACCGTCTGGCGCAGGATCGCGCCATTGCCCTGCAGGTTGTCACAGCTTTGGCCAGTGAACGGCCCAGTGCCCGCGGCGCGGCGCTGGCGAAGTGCCTGGACCATCGCGCCAAAGGCGGTGCGGGGTGTATCAGGGTTGGCGGCGTCATGGATAATGTCTGGATGTTTCGCGTCAAAGCCCTTGCTCACCGGGTCGATGTAATAGCCGCCCTCGGTCACAGTCAGCGCCACGATCCGGATCGCCGGATCGGTCATGCGCGCGATCAGCGGGCCGTTGCCTTCAGCGATCTCGACATAGTCGACCATCGAGCCGATGACTTCGGCCGAGATGCCCTCGGGCGACAACTCGATCAGCGTGGTCAGGCAGTCCTGTGCGAGCAAGCGCTCGCGCTGTGCTGCGTCGAAGGCCCTGACGCCTGCGCCGATGATCGCCCAGTCATGCGCCCTTCCCTGTTGCATAAGCCGGTGCAGATACCAGGCCTGATGCGCGCGGTGGAAGTTGCCCAGACCGATATGAACGATACCCGCTGTCAGGGCGGATCGGTCATAACTCGGGCGCGCTATTCCATCTGGCAATTTTTGCAAAGTGGTATTGGACAGCTTCATCTCAGCTCATCCAGTTGCCGCCGTCGACGTTCAGCGTCTGGGCGGTGATGTAACGTGCGTCGTCTGAGGCAAGGAAGACACAAGGGTCCGCCACGTCTGCAGGGGCGCCCATGCGCCCCAAAGGCACCGCTTCGCCGACTTCGCGTTTCTTCTGACCCTTCGGCTTATTCTCATATTCTGCGAACTGGGCGTCCACGACATCCCACATTGGCGTGTCGATAACGCCGGGGGCGACGGCGTTAACGCGGATGTTATCGCCTGCAAGTTCCAGTGCCATCGACTGGGTTATCGAGATGACTGCCGCCTTCGTCGAGCAGTAGAGCATGACATTTGCCTCACCGCGCCGTCCGGCTTGCGAGGAGAAGTTGATGATCGCACCGCCACCGCGCTTTTTCATGCTGGGCACGACGGCCTGAATGGCAAAGATCGTGCCGCCGACGTTCACATCGTACTGGCGGCGGTAATCGGCGTGCGTGACCTTGTCGATCGAGGCCATGTTGAAGATTCCGGCGTTGTTGACGAGGATATCTATGCCGCCCCACTCCGCTTCCACTGCGGCCACGCCACGGGTGATCGAGTCAAGGTCGGTGACGTTCATCTTTACAGCCATGCCCTGTGCCCCAAGAGCCTCTGCGGTGGCCTTGGCGT